>NZ_JAAGPE010000703.1:0-695 GCF_017104605.1 Burkholderia sp. Ac-20384
GAGCGGCCGCAGCGCGGCCACCGGCAGGCCGAGCGCGGCCGCCTGGTCGTCGCCGAGCGCGAGCATGTCGAGCGGTTTGGCGAGCCACGCGAACACAGGCACCGCCAGCACGCACCACGGCAGCAGCATCGACACTTCGCCCCAGCTCCGGCCATACGTACCGCCGACGAGCCACACGACGAAGCGCGCGGGCTGCACGCTTTCCTGCGTGATCAACCATTGCGCGAGCGTGGTCCACAGCGCGCCGATCACGATGCCCGTCAGCGCCACCGCGAGCGGCGCGTAGCGATGCCGGTGATTCAGCGCGAGCGTGATCGCGAGCGACAGGCCACCGCCGATCAGCGCGGCGGCCGCGAGCGTCACGTGGCCCATCAGCGGCCACGTCGACAACGCGAACAGCGTGACGAGCCCCGCGCCCTGCGTGACGCCGAGCACTTCGGGGCCCGCGAGCGGATTGCGCACGACGCTTTGCATCGCGACGCCGCTCACCGCCAGCAACGCGCCGGCAAGCAGCGCACATAGCAGGCGCGGCATCCGCAGGTCGATCAGCATCCGCGCGAGCGCATCGTGACCGGACAGCGCATCGGACCAGCGCACGATCGACAGCCACTCGGGGCCGGCCGACACGCCGACGAACACGATCAGCACGCCTGCCACGACGAACAGCGCGGTGCGCAGCGGCCAGCCGAGCAGAG
>NZ_JAAGPE010000704.1:0-269 GCF_017104605.1 Burkholderia sp. Ac-20384
AGATACTGGGTAGATCTCGGTGGGCGCCGGGTCATTAAAAAAAAAAAAAAAAAAAAACAAGAAAAAACGAAGTCATAAAAAAAACACATGAAGACACACAAGACCCACCATACTAACAATAACACAAAAACGCCCATCTCGAGCTCTGCATAGAGCATGTGCAAATGACAGTAGAGTGATCAGCCACAACATACATGATCAGCCATTAATACAATTGCATGTACACTCACAAAAGCGCACAATCAAGTAACATGCACATCAGAAACCAC
>NZ_JAAGPE010000705.1:0-785 GCF_017104605.1 Burkholderia sp. Ac-20384
GCCGCGCGAGATACGCCGCGCTCGCGCACAGCACGCGCCGCTGCGGCGCCAGCACGGTCGCGACGAAGCGCGTGTCCTCGAGCGGGCCGATGCGCACCGCGAGATCGACGTCGGAGCCGAGCCGCGCGCCCTGCAGGTCGACCATGCTGTCGGTCAGTACCAGGTCGACCTGCAGCGCCGGATGACGCTGCATGAACGCGGCCAGCGCGGCCATCAGGTGCCGGCGGCCGAACGGCGCCGGGCAGTCGACGCGCAGCAGCCCGCTCGGCTCGTCGTGCTGGCTGTGCAGGTCTTCCTGCAGGCCGCGCAGCTCGGCCAGCATCCGCGTCGCGCGCCCGTACAGCAGCTGCCCGGCCTCGGTCGGCCGCAGCGCATGCGTGGTGCGATGCAGGAGGCGGATGCCGAGCTGCGTCTCGAGCCGGTCGATGCGCCGCGTGACCGACGACGCGGCAACACCCAGCCGGCGCGCGGCCGCCGAGAAGCTCTGCTGGTCGACCACGTCGACGAACAGCGCCAGATGCGGGGAAAGGAAGTCGTCCATTCAGGGCCTTTGGATTTGGCTATGCGTCTATCGCAAAACAATCATCCGCCTTTGCACGTTTCCGCGTCAAACCGCGCCGACTAGACTGCATTCATCCTTTTCACCCGCTGTACGCCCCGCCGGGCCGCGCGACAGCCATCCGCCACGGAGATCATCATGCGCAGCATCCGCTTCGACGCCCCCGCCGCCGACATCGAGTCGCTCGACGCGCGGGTCAGGGAAATCGACCCGCCCGTCCCGGCCG
>NZ_JAAGPE010000706.1:0-778 GCF_017104605.1 Burkholderia sp. Ac-20384
TAAGGTTGCGCAGACGACCGCCGAGCGCGTCGCGGCACGGGCCGCGCAGACGGGCGGAGCGAAGGGATGACGGGTGTACTGCTGAGCGATCGCTATCTGGCGCCGATGACGGATGCCGATCTCGACGAGGTCGTCGCGATCGAGCACGTCGCGTACGAATTTCCGTGGAGCCGCGGCAATTTCGAGGATTCGTTGCGCAACGGCTACCAGGGCGTGTGCCTGCGGCACGTGACGGGTTCGCTGATCGGCTATTGCGTGCTGATGCCCGTGGTCGACGAGATGCACCTGCTGAACCTGTGCGTCGCGCCGGCCGCGCAGTGCGCGGGCGCGGGCCTGGCGCTGCTGCGCGAGGCCGTGCGCATTTCTCGCGCGGAAGGGCTCGACGGCGTGCTGCTCGAGGTGCGGCCGTCCAATCCGCGCGCAATTCATCTGTACGAGCGTTTCGGCTTCTTGACGATCGGCCGGCGCAAGAATTATTACCCGGCGAAGCATCGCAGCCGGGAGGACGCAATCGTGATGCGTCTGACGCTGAACAAGGACGAAGGGGACGCGCATGGCATGGGCTGAAGCGGCGCTCGAGGAAATGGGCCTCGCGCAGATCTGGGTGCGGCGCGGGCAAGGCGCGGAGGAAGGCACGGACGAGGGCGCGGCAGCCGACGCGCACGCCGCCGCGCAAACCGGTGCGGCGCACGCCGCACCTGCCGTCGCGACTGAGCGACCTGCGCGGATCGCACGTACGCCGGCACAGGACGAGGCGCCGCCGGCAGTGGCGCGAAGC
>NZ_JAAGPE010000707.1:0-663 GCF_017104605.1 Burkholderia sp. Ac-20384
TGCCGATATCGGGAGGTCGGTGGACGATGGGCCAGTGCTGCTTTCACTACCCATGTCACGCGAACATCGAGAAACAGCTCAGGTCGTTGAGAAATTCTTTTGAAACGCTCACGAACGGGCCGGCACGACCGTCGCCCAGTAGCGCGTCAGGTAGTGAACGTCGATCGGCAGCGTCGCCTTCAGCGTATCGAGCACGCGCGCGGGATCGTCGAGCGGATAGGTGCCCGACACGCGCAGGTCGGCCACGGCCGCATCGCAGCGCAGGCTGCCGCGGCGATAGCGGTCGAGCTCGGCGACGAGGTCGGCCAGCCGCATGCGCGACGCGACGAGCATGCCGCTCGTCCACGCGGACGCATACGTATCGAGCGGTGCCGGCGCGTCGATCGTGTCGCGCGTGAAATCCGCGCCCTCTCCGGCCGCGATCACACGTGCGTCGGCCGTCGCATCGTCGGGCTGCACACGCACGGCACCGGCAAACACCTCGATGCGGGTCGCGCCTTCGCGCTGCCGTACCGCGAAGCGCGTGCCGAGCGGCCGCAGCTCACCCTGTGCGGTCGCGACGACGAGCGGCCGCGCGGGCACGCGCTCGTCGTGGCCGCTCGTCACCATGATCGTGCCGCGCAGCAGGCGCAGGCGGCGTGCCGTAGCGTCGAAGCGCACGTC
>NZ_JAAGPE010000708.1:0-642 GCF_017104605.1 Burkholderia sp. Ac-20384
TGCATCCGCGTCCGCACGACGCGACGACGCGGCTCGCGCGCCGGCCGTCGGCACGACGCCTCGCGGCACCTCCGTTCTCGCGCACACGGCCGCGGCGATTCCGGCGCCGAGCCCGTCGGTCATGCCGCCGATCCCCTTGTTCCAGCACGATCGTCTGATCGTTACGCAAAGCGACTGATGCACCACGACAACCTCCATACCGCCGCGCCGCCGGCCGCCCTGAACGACCCGGCACTCGACGCGCGCCGCGCGACGCGCCGCAAGCGCTTCATCGTGTTCTTCGCGGTCGTGCTGGTGGCCGCGCTCGCATGGATCGCGTACTGGCTGCTGAGCGACCGCTATTACGAGGACACCGACGACGCATACGTCGCCGGCAGCATCGTCCAGGTCGCCGCGCAGATCCCCGGATCGGTGACCGACGTCGTGGTCGCCGATACGCAGGCCGTGCGCGCCGGCCAGACGCTCGTGAAGCTCGACGACACCGAGGCGTCCGTCGCGTTCGCGCAGGCGAAGGCGCAGCTCGCGCAGGCGGTGCGGCAGGTCGCAAACGCGAAGATCTCGAACACGATGTACGTCGAGGCCGTGAATGCGCGGCGCGCCGACCTGTCGCTCGCGCAGCGCGCATTTGCCGCGCGCTCGGGC
>NZ_JAAGPE010000709.1:0-755 GCF_017104605.1 Burkholderia sp. Ac-20384
GCCGTGAGCGGGCCGCTCGCGTAGCGCAGCGACAGGCCCGCGTTGGCCGCGCCGTTCGCGCCGGCGAGGCCGCCGGGCGCATAGACGGCGCTCGCGGTCAGTCCGCCGACGGTCGGGCTCGTGTACTGGATCGCGTTGTTCCAGACCGTGTCGCCGGCGATCGCGCCGCCGTACGACGCGACGAAGGTCTGCATCACGAGCGGCGAGAACAGGATCGACGCGCGAAACGGATTGACGGCCTGTTCGGCGAGATACAGCAGGTTGGTTTGCCGCCCCAGCGTCACGGTGCCGAACGGGCCTTCGATGCCCGCATATGCGTTGCGTCCCCAGTACGGGTCGGTCGATGTGCGGCCGATGCCGCCGTTGACCGGCTGGAAGAAGCTTTCGAGCACGGCGAGCGCGCGGTAACCGCCGCCGAGATCCTCGGCGATACGCAGCCCCCAGTACGGCGCGGTAAGCCCGGGGCTCTGCATCGCGATCGCGGCCGGCGGGCCGCCGCTGCGCTTCGTGCTGGCGACGTCGAGCCCGATCAGGCCGTACAGCGTCGCGGACGTTTGAGCGTGGGACGAACGGCCGGCCAGCAGGCCGGCGGCCGCGCAGCACAGCGCGGCGATGCACAACGATCGGACCTTCATGGTGGGGGCTCCGAAGCGGCGTGCGGCGGCGCGGCGAACGACACGGCGCGGGTGCGCGCCGCTCGTGCCTACGCGGCGCGCACCGCGAATTCGACGGGCAGGCGGGAGAAGTGCTGCGCG
>NZ_JAAGPE010000710.1:0-705 GCF_017104605.1 Burkholderia sp. Ac-20384
TTGCGCGCGGGAGCGGCACCGCGCCGAACGGCGCGGCCTCGACGTGCGCGCGCCCGTTCAGCTTCATCCCGCTCGCGTCGACGTCGGCGACGAGCGCCTCGAGCGAGCCCGACACGCGGGCACGCGCGTCGACCGGCTCGTCGGACAGCTTGCCTGCATAAGTGGCTTCACCCGTCAGCGCGAACGGCTTCACGCCGTCGAGCTTCGCGCGTGCGGTCAGCGCACCGTACGGCGTATCGACGCCGTCGAGCACGAGTTCATGGTGACGGCCGTCGCTGCGGCCGTTCAGCGCGATATGGTCGAGCTGCGTCGTCGAGCCGCCGTCGTGGATCGCGAGGCGATCGACCCGCAGGTCGTCAATGCGCAACTGCAGCGGCAGGCTCAGGTCCTGCGGCGTCGTACTCGGCGTCGACGGCCCCGGCGCGATCCGCACCTCGATCGTGCCGGCGCGAAGATACGCGATGGACAGCCGCCACGGCGCGCGGGTCAGCGCCCAGCGGCCGTCGAGCCGGTCGATGCGGATTTCGGTACCGGTGCCGTCGGGGCTCGTCCACGCGAACCCGCGCAACCGCACGCCGGTCGCGAGCGAGCCGCCGTCGAGCGTGCCCGCGAGCCGCGCGCCGAGCACGCGCTCGGCCACCTGCCACGCGAGCCGCGTGCCGTGCTCGGTCGTCACCGCGGCCAGCACGAGGCCGACCGCCAGCA
>NZ_JAAGPE010000711.1:0-763 GCF_017104605.1 Burkholderia sp. Ac-20384
TGCGTTCATGATCGGCTCCTCTCTCAGGTGGGTCTAGGCAGGCCGCACGTACACGTGCGCGGCTTCGTGGGACAGGAAATGCGCCATCGAGTACGTGCGGTGATACGCGCCGCAGCGCGCAAACACCGCGATGTCGCCGACCTGCGGCGGTGCGCCCGTGTCGTCGCGGCCGATCACGTCCGCGCGGCTGCAGGTGCTGCCGACGTAGATCGTCGGCACGCCACGTACCGGCGGCTCCGCAGTGCGGCGCACGAGCGACGGCGCGGCGAGCCGGCGCATCACCGATTCGGTCTGTGCAAGCAGAAACGCATGCGACAGCCCGCCGTCGCAGACGGCGATCGTGCGGCCCTGCCACGTCTTGACCGCAACGACGCGGGTCGCGAACACGCCCGCATCGGCGAAGATCGCGCGGCCGGATTCATGCGCGAGCGAGTACTGGCCGGCCAGCGGGGCGAGCGTGGCGGCATAGCGTTCGAACGCGGCATCGCCCGGGTGATCGTCGGCAAAGCCGCCGCCGAGACTCAGCGACGCGAGCGGGGCGCCGTTCGCGGGCGCGAGATCGCGGGCGAGCGCCGCGAGCCGTTCGGGCAGCACGAGCGTGTCGGGCTGCGTCGCGTCCTGGCGGATGAATGAATGCGGGCCGGAGAACACGTGCAGCCCGGCCACCGGCAGGCCGGCAGCGGCGAGCGTGCGCACCGCGTCGTGCGCCTCGTTCGGCGTCATCCCGAAGTGGTCGTGCCACAGCGCGCGCGCATCGTCGCCG
>NZ_JAAGPE010000712.1:0-905 GCF_017104605.1 Burkholderia sp. Ac-20384
GCGAAATTAGTTAACCAGAGGTTTTAGACGCGTCCAGCAAATCAAGGCGCAAGCCAAAGATAGGAAGGCCTCGTGGATATGAGCATAGCGTTCGTAGCGAATCTTCAGGCGTCGAAACGAGTGAAGCCACGCAATCGAACGTTCGACCGGCCAACGCGTTTTGCCAAGTCCGCTGCCATGGGGCGCGCCGATTTTTGCGAGCACTGGCGTGATGCCACGCGCTCGCAAGCGTTGCCGATGTGGCTCGGAACTGTAGCCCCGGTCACCTTGAACGATTTGCGGTTTGTGCAGTGGGCGACCCCGTTTGCCTCGAATGTGCGGAATGGCCTCGACCAGCGCGTCAAGCTGCGTAATGTCGTGGCGATTCGCTCCGGTCAGGATGACCGCGAGCGGGATGCCTTGCGCGTCGACGATGAGGTGGTGCTTGCTGCCGAACTTGCGGCGGTCTGTGGGATTCGGGCCGGTTTTTTTTCCGCCAGCATGGCGCGAATCGATGAGCTGTCGACGAGAGCACGCGTCAAATCGATTTCGCCACGGCGGCGCAGTTCCGCGAGCAGCGTCTCGTGGATACGTTGCCAGACGCCAGCTTGCTGCCACGCGGCGAGCCGTCGCCAGCAGGCCGTGCCCGAGCCGCAACCCATTTCCCGCGGCAGCAAGTTCCACGCGATGCCCGAGCGCAACACGAACACAATGCCAGTCAGCACCGCACGGTCGGGTGTTGGCTTGCGGCCTGCATACTGGCGATTGCGCGGTGCTCGCACGGGCAGAAGTGGCTCGATGAGTGACCACAATTCGTCGTCGATAAGCTCTTTAGGCATCGCTTCCTGTCAGGCAAAACAAGACAGAAAGTTAACACCAAGTCGGAAAAGTTAACAGCTCAGAAATTTAATTTCGCAACAGCTTCT
>NZ_JAAGPE010000713.1:0-887 GCF_017104605.1 Burkholderia sp. Ac-20384
AATGTCCCCGCGTGGGGGGGGCAGCAGCCCCCCCAGCCCAGGCTCGCACCGAGACCTCAGCCGTAACGGCCAGTCGCCCGATCAGTTTCCGCGGTGCTCGATCTGGCAGCGGGCGCCGCTATCCTGTCCGAGCATCTCGACCAGGTAGGGCAGTGCCTCGTTCATGCTCTGGGCGAGCGTATACGGCGGATTCAGAATGAACATCCCGCTGCCGTAGAGACCCAGCCCGTCAGTCGGCGGATTCGATACCGTCAGTGTCAGGTGCAGCCAGTTGTTCGGTTGCAGGCGCTTCAACTGCTCGGGAAACCGCTGCGATTCGGTCCGCGTCACCTGCGGATACCAGACTGCATAGCAGCCGGTCGCGAAACGCTTCAGGCATTCCGTCACGCAAGTCACCGTGCGCGCGTAATCCTTCTTGTCCTCATAGGACGGGTCGATCAGCACGAGTGCACGTCGCGGCGGCGGCGGCAGCAGCGCCTTGACGCCTTCGAAGCCGTCGCCCGCGAAGATCATCGCGCGTCGCCCAGCATCGCGGAAATTGTGGCGCAGCACGTCGATTTCCGTCGTGTGCATTTCGAACAGGCGCATGCGGTCCTGCTCGCGCATCGATCGCCAGGCGATGTACGGGGAACCGGGGTAGAAGCGCAGTTCACCGTCGTCGTTCAGCGCACGAACTTCATCGACATAGTCACCCAGCGCTTCCGGCAGGTTCTTTTCGTTCCACAGTCGGCCGATGCCGGTGTCGAATTCCGACGTCTTCGCCGCGTAGCCGTCGCGCAGTGAGTACACGCCGGCACCGGCATGCGTGTCGATGTACCAGTACGACTTGTCTTTCTTGTTCAGGTAGTGCAGCAGCTGGACGACGACGGCGTGCTTGAGCACGTCCG
>NZ_JAAGPE010000071.1:0-38057 GCF_017104605.1 Burkholderia sp. Ac-20384
GCGCCGAGGTCGGCATCGGGCGTCGCGCGCGCCGCGTCGCCCACCAGCCGCCAGTCCTGCCGGCTCGCCCCCAGCACCCACGGCCTCGCTGCCGTCAGCTTGCCGCGCGGCTCGACGTCGAACCGCGTGCCCGCACCGAGCGACAGCGACAGCAGCATGTCGGCGTTCGGCCGCACGAGAATCTGGATCTCGTCGTCGCCGACCGCGTCGCGGAAGTAGCTCAGGAAATATTCGCTCTGCCGGAACAGGTCGGGCGCGACTTCCTCGAGCCGGTAGCAGCCGTCGGCGAGCCCGTCGTGCGCGGCCTGCAGGAACGGGTCGAGCAGGTACACGCCGTTCAGGTAGAGCGGCACGGGCGACGCGGCATCGGTGCCGCCCGTGTCGTATTCGTCGAGCACGAGCGGCACGCCGTCGCGGCCGATTGCGGTCGCGAGCGCGTTGTCGAACGGCACCATTTCATTGAGCAACAGCACCAGGAACCGCCAGAAACGCGGCTGGCCGAGATGATCGATTGCGCGGCCGAGCGCCTGGTGCATCGCGATTTCGGAAAAGAGACGATCCATACCACCACCGGAAGGGCGTAACACGAAGGGGGAATAGCGGTCCTGAAATTGGCTTCCTAGACTGCCACGCAATCAATCGGGCCCGAGTATGGGCGTTCAAAAAAAAGTGGCAAAGGATTGGCCAAGCACAGGAGAACGAAATGGCGATGATGTCGGAATCGACGGGCACGCTGCAAGCGGCGCCTGCAACGGAAGACGCGCCGCGCGCGCTGTCGCAGACGCTCAGTGTGCGCGATGCGGTGATGATCACCGTATCGGGCGTGACACCAGCGAGCTCGATCTTCGTGATCGCGCCGTTCGCGATCCAGCAGGCCGGTAGCGGCGCCGTGCTGTCGTTCCTGCTCGGCGGCGTGCTCGCGCTGGCGTTCGCGCTCTGCTATGCGGAGCTTAGCGCCGCGCACCGCAGCGCGGGCGGCGAGTACGTGATGGCCAAGCGCGTGTTCGGCACGCTGCCCGGCTACCTGACCTTCATCACGGTGCTGTCCGTCAGCGTGTTCATCCCGGCCGTGCTGGCGAGCGGCGCCGCGCCATACCTGAACAACGCGCTGGGCACGCACTTCAGCAACCAGTCGGTCGCGCTGACGATCGTGCTGCTCAGCTACCTGCTCGGCATGCTGAACATCAAGACGAACGCGTGGATCACGGGTGCGTTTCTCGTCGTCGAGATCGGCGTGCTGATGCTGATCGCGGGCCTCGGCTTCGGTTCGCCGCATCGTGGCGCCGACGCGCTGATCGCGCCGGTCGTCGCGAGCGGCAACGCGCTCGTGCCGGCGACGCTTGCTGCGATCGTCCCGGCGATCGGCACGGCGATCTTCTGCTACAACGGCTTCGGCTCGGCCGCCTATCTCGCGGAAGACCTGCGCGGCGGCAACCGCAATGTCGCGAAGGCGGTGATCTACTCGCTGCTCGTGATCCTGGTCGTCGAACTGATTCCGCTCACCGCGATTGTGCTCGGCGCGCCGTCGCTGACCGAACTGACGAAGAGCGCCGACCCGATCGGCTATGTGGTGCGTTCGCTGAGCAACCCGGCCGTGTCGCGCGTGGTCAGCGGCGGGATCTTCCTGTCGGTGTTCAATGCGATCATCGCGATCGTGATCACGATGGGCCGGCTGCTGTACAGCAGCGGCCGGCACGCGCTCTGGTCGCGCACCTGCAATCGCGCCTTCTCGACGATTCACCCGCGCTTCGAATCGCCGTGGCTCGCCACCATCGCACTCGCGGTGCCGTCGGCAGGGCTCGTGTTCGTGTCGAGCCTCGACGAGCTGACCGCGTTCACGGTCGACCTGCTGCTGCTGATCTACCTGGTCGTCGGGCTGGCCGCGCTCGCGAGCCGCTTCGTGCGCCGTGACGTCGAGCATCATTACCGGATGCCGTTGTGGCCCGTGACGCCGCTCGTCGCGGTGGTGGGCGCCGCCTATACGCTCTACACGACGCTCGCAACGGCCACGAAACCGACCGACCTGATCATCATCGCGGGGCTGCTGATCGCCGCGCTCGTGATGTATGCGGTCTGGGCGCGCCACAGCGAAGCCTTCCGCACGCTCTGAGCGCCGGATCGAAGCTTGTCCTGTCGAAACACTGAAACACCGAACCATTGAAAGACTGGAGGAAATGCATCATGCGCACGAGGGATCTCGGCATCCGCATCGGACTCGGCACACCGGGCCGCTTCAACGCGATCACGGACGTTCCGGGTGTGCGGGTCGGACATTGCACGCTGAACGTCGAGAACGGCGACGCATCGATTCGCACCGGCGTCACCGTCATCGAGCCGCGCGCCGGCGCCGTGCACGATTCGCCGTGCTTCGCGGGCGTACACGTGCTGAACGGTAATGGCGACGCGACGGGGCTTGAATGGATCCGCGAGGCCGGCCTGCTGACCACGCCGATCGCCTATACGAACACGCACAGCGTCGGCGCGGTGCGCGATGCGCTCGTCGCGAACGAGCGCGAAGCGGCGGCCGGCCGCGTTTACTGGTGCATGCCGGTCGTGATGGAAACCTACGATGGCTTGCTGAACGACATCTGGGGGCAGCACGTGAGCGCCCCGCATGTGCAGCGCGCGCTGGCCGCCGCGCAGTCGGGGCCGGTTGCCGAAGGCGGCGTGGGCGGCGGCACGGGGATGATCTGCCACGAGTTCAAGGGCGGCATCGGCACCGCGTCGCGCGTACTCGCGGCCGACGCGGGCGGCTGGACCGTCGGCGCACTCGTGCAGGCGAACTACGGCGTACGCGAAATGCTGCGCGTGGCTGGCTACCCGGTCGGCGAAGTGCTGCGGCACGTGCCGTCGCCGTTCCGCGCGCCGGACGCGCAAGGCGAGGCCGGGATGGGCTCGATCGTCGTGACGATCGCGACCGACGCGCCGTTGCTGCCGCACCAGTGCACGCGCCTTGCGCAGCGTGCGAGCGTCGGGCTGGCGCGCGTCGGCGGCGGCACCGAGGATTCGAGCGGCGACATCTTCCTGGCGTTCGCAACGGGCAACGACGGCCTGCCGGCGGCGAACTACGGCAGCAAGGGTGCGCCGACCACCGGCGTGAAGATGGTCAACAACGACCATATTTCCGCGCTGTTCGTCGCGGCGGCTGAAGCGGTGGAGGAGGCGATCGTGAATGCGCTCGTCGCGGGCGGCGACGTCGAGTCGCGCGGGGCGCGGGTCGAAGGGCTGGGGCAGGCGCGCTTGCTGGATGCGTTGCGCGAGGTGGGCTGGCGGCCGGGGCGCGGCGCCTGAAACGGCATGCGCCGCTTCAATCGAAGCGGCGTGGAGGGGAGCGGCGATGCGGCGATCGGCCGGGCCACGATCGGCCGGGCCGCCGCTCGCCCGCGCATGCGATGCGGGCGGTGCGGGCCTGGCCGTGACGACGCGGCGTCATGCTCAGCTGCCGAAGTAGATGTTGCAGAAGCTGACGGGGCCGACACACGCGTTCGGGTCTTCCTGCTTCGATTGCGCACGATCGACACGGCCGGCGGTTGCGACGGCTTCAGCGCGGTTCGCCTGTTGCTGTACGACGTCTGCCGGTGCCGGCTGTGCGTGAGCCACAGCAGCGGTGAGCGACAGGGCAACGAGGGCGAGGTGCAGCGGCTTCATTTTGGTTTCTCCTGGGTGAGTGCCAGTCTCGCTGGCAGTGAGGAAACTATAGGCTCGCACTGCTTAAAGATTAATCACCGCGGCTGTAGAGCTTATTTCCATCCGGAACAAGGATCCCGTTGCGCACGCACCGATCGTCAATGGCGATGCCGGTTGAACGGCGCATCCTTGTCCAGCAGCGCGCTGCGCGTGAAGTGCAGGCAGCCGACGATCCGCTGCATGCGATGCCGCTCGTTGGGCACCGCGTACCACGCCTGCAACGTGTGCTGCGCCGCGCGGATCGCGAGATTCACCGATTTCAGCGTGCGCGCGTGATGGCCGGGCGTCGGATCGTCGAAGAAGCGCGGCAGCTCGTGCAGCACCGCGTCGATCGAGCCGGTCCAGCGCAGCGTTTGCGGCGGCTTCGATGCGCAGAACGCGTTCAGCTCATCGCGCAGGTCGATCACCGCGTGGCCCACCTCGAGTGTCGACAGCATCCAGCGCATCGCGTCGCGATGCTGTCGCGTGCGCCGCACGAGCAGCGTGCGCAGTTGTGCCATCAGGTCGTGCGTGCTCGACTGGAAGCGCTGCGCGAGGCGCTCCGTCGACCCTTCGCACGCCAGCGTGACCTGGCGGCGCAGGTCGTGCGCGATGCGGCCCGTGAGCCACGGCATGTGGGTGGGGAACACGACCGCGAATACGAGCGAGCACGCGAGCATCGCGATGACGATCGCCAGCCCGTTGTTGATCAGCACCTCGGGCGTATAGGCGATCACGTTGTCGGGCCCCGCGAGCAGGCAGAAAAACACCGCGAAGCCGATCCCGTAGCCGGACAATCCCGGCCGCATCGCGAGAAATGCGCCGAGGCCGAGCACCGGCGCGAGCACGGCGCACAGCAGCGGGAAGCCGTCGATGTTCGGATAGACGTAGCACAGGAACAGGTAGCCGACGGCAGTCGCGAACGCCGCGCCGACGCTCATCTGCGCGACGAACTTCGGCGCGCGCGGCGACGTCGAGCTGAGCGCGCACGCGATTGCGGTGGCGATCACGGCGAGCGGGCCGCTCGGCCATTCGGACGCAAGCCAGAACGCGCTCATTGCGCCGACGGCAACGATCGTGCGCAGGAACGCGAACCCGACGAAGAACGAATTGGTCTTCACCGCGTAATGCGTGACCGAGCGCTCGAACGCATGATCGTCCTGGTCGAGCGACGCATAGGTGTCGGCGTAGCCGAGATACTCGCCGATGAAGCGGTACAGCAGCTCGATCGCCGTATCGAAGTCGAGCAGGCCGCCGGCCGCATGCGCCTCGATGTCTCGCCGCGACGCGCGCGCGGCTTTCGGCAGCGCGCTGTGGAAGCGGCGCAGTTCGAGCAGGGCGCCGGTGGCCGGCGCGATGCCGCGCTGCCGCTCGTCGCGAAGCGCGGCGAAGCGTTGCGCGAGCGCGTCGACGTGGGGCGCCAGCGCATCGAGCACCGCGTCCGACCCGTTGGCGCGCAGCCGCTTGACGAGCTGGTGCAGCGCATGCAGCCGCGTGCACGCGTTCATGAACTCGCTGTTCAGCCGCGCGAGGCGGCGGCTGCGTGCGCGAATGTGCGGATCCTCGAACGATGCGAACGCGCGGTTGGCCTCGAAGCCGACGATGTCGTCGACGAAATCGGCGAAACGCCGCTCGAAATCGCCGCGCGCGACGTCGCCCGCGAGCGCGCCGGCCGTGAACGCCGCGAACGTCGCATGGCGGGTGCCCAGCGAGCGCATCAGCGCCTTCGCGGAGCTGAGCGGCAGGATCAGCGCGCTGACCGCGCCCGAGCACGCGATGCCGAGCGCGACTTCCGCGGCGCGCGTGAGCGCGGACTGGAACAGCGTCTGCGGGGTCATCACCGCTGGCAGGCCGATCAGCGCGGCTGTGTAGCCGGCGAGCACGAAGCCGTACCAGCGGAAGTGGCGGTTGCGCACCGCGAGCGCGATGCAGGTGCCGATCCACAGCGTGATGCCGGCCATGTACAGCTCGGGCTGCTGCGCGAACAGCCCGCCGAGCGCGAGCGCGGCGACGAGGCCGGCCGCCGTGCCGAGCACGCGGTAGAAACTCTTCGCGAACACCATCCCCGACAGCGGCTGCATCAGTACGAACACGGTCGTCATCGCCGTGCGCGGCTGCGACATCTCCAGGCGCATCGCGATGCCCATCGCGAGGAGCGCCGCGAACACGGTTTTCGCGAGGTGCAGCCAGATCAGCCCGTCGCTCGCGGCCCAGTCGCGCGCCGCGTCGCCGAGTGGATCGAGCCAGGTCCTCCATCGTGCCGGTTCGATGGAAGGTCGCTCGATCGCAGGTTGTGGCTTCATGAAAAGAGGGGGCCGGTACGGGGCCGGGCGAGGTGCGCGGCGCGTCCGAACGGGTTCGTTCGACTGTTGAGGCGCCGATTGTAGGAGTGCGGCGCCCGCGCATTAACGCAGTTGCGGGGAAACGATAGTTGCAGCCGGAGTAACAATCTGTCGCATCCCGTGGAGGAAAATAGCGGCTCCGCTACAGGTTGCTCACAGGAATGGATACCCTACAAAACATGCGGGTGTTTTCGCGCGTCGTCGAGACGGGCAGTTTCACCGCCGCCGCGCAATCGCTGAATTCGACGACGGGCGCGATGTCGCGCGCGGTGTCGGAGCTCGAGGCGCGCCTGCGCACCCGTCTGATGAATCGTTCGACGCGCCGTCTCGCGCTCACGTCGGCCGGCGAAAGCTATCTGCGGCGCTGCCGCCAGATCCTCGCCGACGTCGACCGCGCGGAAGAAGAGGCGAGCTGCGCGCACGAACGGCCCGCCGGCGTACTGCGCATGCACAGCTTCGCGAGCGTCGGTCATCACTATGTATTGCCCGCGCTGACGCGCTATCACGCGCAGTTCCCGGACGTGTCGATCGAGCTGTCGCTGTCGCAGCGCATGCCCGACCTGTTCGACGGGACGAGCGACATGGCCGTCGTCACCGCGTCGTCGCTGCCCGATTCGGAACTCGTGTCGCACCTGCTCGGCTCGACCTTCAGCATCCTGTGCGCGTCGCCCGACTATGTGAAACGCCACGGCGCGCCGGTCCGCCCGCAGGATCTCTCCGCGCACGCGTGCCTGACGCTGTGCACGCCGGCGTTCCCGACGCACGAATGGGTGCTCGAAGGGCCCGAAGGCGTCGAGCAGATCCACGTCACGGGGCCGGTGCAGACCAATACGGCCGAATCGCTTGCCCTGGCAATCCGCGACGGCATCGGGATCGGCATGCTGCCGCTGTACTCGGCGATCGACGCGTTGCGCGACGGCACGCTCGTCCGCGTGCTGCCCGCGCATATCCTGCAGAAGATGAACGTGTACGCGCTGTATCCGTCGCGCCGTTTCGTCGATGCGAAGGTGCGGACCTGGGTCGAGATGCTGCGGGCCCAGGTGCCGGGGATGATCGCGCGCGACGTCGAGATGCTGAACGCGATCGATCGCGAACCGCAGGCCGCCTGAGCGGCGGACGCGCACCGGCGCATTGCCGGCTTCTTTGCTTCACGCAAATCTCGCGAACGCAACCCGCGCCGCTCCCGCAAGACATCGTTCACGCGGGTGCGGCGCTTCGTCATGCCGTTACAGCGTGGGCTTGGCGGCCGCGCCCGATTCCGTTACCGGTTCGCCGGCGTGGCCGTAGGCGGCCTGCGCAGCTTTCTGCTCCGCGAGACGCTTTTCGTGAAGTCGTTCCTGCGCCGCCATGATGTCGTCCGGATAGTTGTTGACTTCGCCGCGCGCCGGGTTGTAGCCGACCGATTCAAGATCGATCAGCTCCTGCAGCACTTGCGCGCGCGTGACGGGCGACTTGGCGGACTGGGCGAAGGACAGCGCTGGTGCAGCGAGCAGGACGGCAGCGGCGGCGGTAACGACGAGCGATTTCACGAGGTTCTCCTGGGTACGGGGTGGGCGGCCGGATCGACGCGCGATGCGTGACCCTGACCTTTGCTGGCAGTCTACGCAGCGCCCGCGCGCGTAAAAACCCCGATTCCAGGCAGGCTGCCTTCCAGATGGAACAACATTGGTGCGGGCCGCCCGCAGCCAGCGAACCCGCGTGCGAACGCAGGTTCACGGCCGGCGGGCGACGATGCACTACGCCGATCAGAAGCGCGTGCGCATGCCGATCGTGCCGACGATCTGGTTCGCCGTGCTCGATGCGCCGCCCGAGCCGTTGATGAACGCCTGGTAGCCGCGGCCCGCTGCGTGCTGATACATCGCTTCCGCGTAGACGTCCGTGCGGCGCGACAGCTTGTAGACGGCCTGCAGGTCGACCTGGTGCCACTTCGGATCGGTGCCGTGCTTGCTGTCGGGGTTCGACACGCTGGCGTCCGTGTACACGTAGGCCGCGCCGAGGCTGACGGCCGGCGTCACCGCATAGCGCACGTTCACGTCGTAGTTGTTGAACGCGACCTGGCCGGTCGAGCCGAACGAGCCCGTGTTGTCGTACTGCGAACGCGTATAGACGAAGCCGACGGTGGCCGGGCCGAATCCGTAGCTGATGCCGCCGCCGTACGAACGCATGCGGTCCGAGCCGATCGACCAGCCGCCCTGGTTCAGGCTCTTCGCCTCGGCCGCATCGGTCGCGCCGGGGCTCGCGCTCGTCGAGCCCTTCGTGCCGTTCATCTGCAGGTACGCGCCGGCCAGCTTCAGCGGGCCGTTCGTGTAGCTCGCCGCGACGCTGTACGCGCGGTTCGCGCCGAAGTTCGTCGCGTTCGAGAATGCGTACATCGCGCCGACCTTGAAGCCCGCATAGGTCTCGCTCGTGTACTTGACCGCGTTGTTGATGCGCAGCGAGTGATTCAGGTTGTCGTTGTCGAACGGATGCGCGAAGCTCGCGTCGCCGAAGTCGCCGGCCGTGGCCGACAGCGGCGCGACGAAGTCGACCATCGTGTCGTACTGGCGGCCGAGCGTCAGCGTGCCATAGCCGTTCTGGCTCAGGCCGACGTACGCGTGGCGGCCGAACAGCTTGCCGTCCTGCCCGAGCCCGCCGTTGTTCACGTTGAAGCCGTTCTCGAGCACGAACAGCGCCTTCAGGCCGCCGCCGAGATCCTCGGTGCCGCGAAACCCGACGCGGCTGCCGTTGACGGTGCCGCTGTTCAGGCGCCACAGCGACGCACCGTTGGCGTTGTTGGTGTAGACGATGCCGGCGTCGATCAGGCCGTACAGCGTGACCGAGCTCTGTGCGTGAGCGAGCGGGGCGAACAGCGCGGCGGTGCATGCGCCGGCGATGAGGGTTTTTTTCAAGTCAGGGCTCCTGCGTGTGGGACTGGGAACGAAAGTTCGGCGCAAGTATAGGAACGCCTCGCGCGTGCAAGGCCGTCGGGGCCGCGAGCGCACCTTTCCGGATCCGGCAAGAGTCCTTCACAAAACTGACACGACGCGCGGCGCGTGCCTGACGCTGGCGGTTTCTGCGTGGTCGCGCGCGACGGGTATCCGTTCATCGCGGGCCGGTTGTCGCGTCGCTGCAACATGAGCGGGACGCGGCGCGTCGGTTGATCGGTGCGATCCGCGCGCATCGACACTGTTCACCGTGAAGCGCGCGGGCCTGAACTTCATTTCGTGCCCGACCGAGAGCATCCACCTGCAGGGGCGCTTCGACACGTTTCCGAAGCGGTGCGCCGGCAGGCCAAGGCCAGGCCGTCGATCCGCGACGGGAAGGTGATCCTGCGGCGTGAACCGGAGCACGTCACCTGTCCGGATTGACGCGGACTGGGCGCTGACGGCGGGCGGCCAAAGCCCGTCCGACGTCATGTATTCATGAAATGCATGAGTCGATTCGAAAAATACGTTTGTCTCATGATGGGCGCCGGCCTACGATGCGGTCCTGTTGGCGGCGTGCGGGTTGCACGCCGTCTTTTCGATTCCATTCGCCGACCCCATGCGCCTCGATCTCCCGTCCGCCCCCGCATCCTCTTCGCCGGCCGCCAGCCCGTTCGCGCGCGTGGCCGTCGTCACGATCCTGACCGGCGTCGGCGCGGGCCTCGGCGGCATGCTGCTCGCGCTGCTGCTGCATGCGATCCAGCACGTCGCGTACGGCTACAGCATCGCGCACGTGATCGGCACCGAGAGCTTCCTCACCGGCGTGACCGGCGCCGATCCACTGCGCCGGCTCGCGATGCTGGTCGTCTGCGGGATCGTCGCCGGCGGCGGCTGGTGGGCGCTGTACCGGTATGGCCGGCCGCTCGTCAGCATCCGCCGCGCGGTGCGCGCCGCCGATCCGCGGATGCCGGTCGTCAGCACGACGGTTCACGCGCTGCTGCAGATCGTCACCGTCGCGCTCGGCTCACCGCTCGGCCGCGAAGTCGCCCCGCGCGAGATCGGTTCGCTGCTTGCCGGGCGGCTTGCGCATGCGGCGGGCCTCACGCCCGACGACTGCCGGCTGATGGTCGCGTGTGGTGCCGGCGCGGGCCTCGCGGCCGTCTATAACGTGCCGCTCGGCGGTGCGATCTTCGTGCTCGAAGTGCTGCTCGGCACGTTCGAACTGCGTGCGCTGGTCGTGGCGGTCGCGACGTCGGCGATCGCCGCGGCCGTCGCGTGGATCGGCCTCGGCAACGAACACCAGTACACGGTGCCGCCGTTCGTGCTGAGCACGCCGCTGGTCGCGTGGTCGATCGTCTGCGGTCCGCTGTTCGGCTTTGCCGCGTACGGCTTCGTGCGGCTCACGACGCGTGCCCGCTCGAACGCGCCGAAAGATTGGCGGCTGCCGGTGCTCGCGCTGGTCAACTTCGCGGTGATCGGCGTGCTTGCGATGCGGTTTCCGCAATTGCTCGGCAACGGCAAGGGCCCGGCATCGCTGGGTTTCGACGGCACGCTGACGATCGGCCTTGCCGCGGCGCTGCTCGTGCTGAAAGTGCTGATCGAGGCCGGCAGCCTGCGCGCCGGTGCGGAAGGTGGCCTGCTGACGCCGGGCCTGGCGAACGGCGCGCTGCTCGGCGTCGTGCTCGGCGGGCTGTGGAGCCTCGTGTGGCCGGGCGCGTCGATCGGCGGGTGTGCACTTGTCGGTGCGACCGCGTTTCTCGCCGCGTCGATGCAGATGCCGATCACGGCAGTGGTGCTGCTGGCCGAGTTCACGCGCGTGGATCACGACAGCCTCGTGCCGATGCTGCTTGCGGTAGTCGGCTCGCTGGTCGCGTACCGGTTCGCGCAGCGGCTGGCCGAGCGTCGGGTGAATTCGGTTGCAACCGTGAGCACACCTGCGTCCGCCGTTCGATAACGCACACGCATTCGTCCTTTTCACCGGCGGTGCCGATTGCACCGCCGGTCGTGGTTTTCCTCCCCGTTTCCCCGTTCGCGCCAGCACGCGATCGCAGCCCCGCTCCCAAGCGCGTCCGCCGGTTCTGTGCAAGAATCCGCGCGTTTCCGCGCCTCAACCAACAACGACACGCGCGGACGTCCCTATCAGGAAACGAGGAGCTCAAGTTGATTCAGCGCATTTCCCAATTCTTCACGCAGGTGGTCCACCGCGTGTTGCCCGACCCGTTGATTTTCGCGATCCTGCTGACGGTCGTCACGTTCGCACTCGCGTTCGGCCTCACGCCGAACACGCCCGTGCAGCTCACGACAATGTGGGGTTCGGGTTTCTGGAACCTGCTCGCATTCTCGATGCAGATGGTGATGATTCTCGTCACCGGCCACGCACTCGCGAGTTCGCCGCCGGTGAAGCGCATGCTCGTCGCGCTTGCGAGCACCGCGCGCACGCCGGGGCAGGGCGTGATGCTCGTCGCGTTCGTCGGCGCGCTCGCGTGCGCGATCAACTGGGGCTTCGGCCTCGTGCTCGGTGCGATGCTCGCGCGCGAAGTGGCGCGCCGTGTCGCCGGCAGCGATTACCGGCTGCTCGTTGCGTCCGCATACATGGGCTTCCTGAGCTGGCACGGCGGATTGTCGGGTTCGGTCCCGCTCGTCGCGGCCACGAAGGGCAATCCGATGGAAAAGACCATCGGGCTGATTCCCGTGTCGCAGACGATCTTCACCGGCTACAACGCGTTCATCACGATCGGCCTGATCGTGATGCTGCCGTTCCTCGCGCGCATGATGATGCCGAAGCCGGGTGAGGTCGTCAGCGTCGATCCGGCGCTGCTGGCCGAACCGCCGAGCGTCGAGCGCCAGCTCGGGCCCGACGCGACGTTCGCGGAACGGCTGGAGGAAAGCCGCTTGCTGTCGGTTCTCGTCGCGGCGCTGTGTGCGGCGTTCCTCGTGCTGAAGTTCGTGCAGAAGGGCTTCGCGCTCGACATCGACACCGTGAACCTCGCGTTCCTTGCGGCCGGCATCCTGCTGCACCGTACGCCGATGGCCTATGCGCGCGCGGTGGCCGGTGCGGCGCGCGGCGCGTCGGGGATCATGATTCAGTTCCCGTTCTACGCGGGCATCCAGGCGCTGATGGATCACTCGGGGCTCGCGGGCGTGATCACGAAGTGGTTCGTCGATATCGCGAACGTGCACACGTTCCCGCTGCTCGCGTTCCTGAGCTCGGCCGTGATCAATTTCGCGGTGCCGTCCGGCGGCGGCCACTGGGTCGTGCAGGGTCCGTTCGTGATGCCGGCCGCCCAGGCGCTCGGCGCCGATCTCGGCAAGGCCGCGATGGCGATCGCGTACGGCGAAGCGTGGACCAACATGGCGCAGCCGTTCTGGGCGCTGCCCGCGCTGGCGATTGCCGGGCTCGGCGTGCGCGACATCATGGGGTATTGCGTGACGACGCTGCTGTTCTCGGGCGTCGTGTTCGTTGCGGGGATGTATCTGTTCTGACGCGGCGGGGCGCGAGGCGGGCGGCATCGCCTGACATCGGCGGCCCGGACGCAGATCGCCATCCGCTGGTGGATCGGGCAGAATCGGTTCACCCTGTTTCCGCCGATGGAGCCTGCATGACCGATCCGAACGAACCACCCGACCGCCAGGCGTACGCAAGTTTCGCGCAACGTTACGCCGACATCGCGCCGACGAAGGCGCACAACGCGCTCTACGAACGTCCGGCAACGATGGCGCTGCTCGGCGACGTCGACGGCCTGACGGTGCTCGACGCCGGCTGCGGGCCGGGCATCTGCAGCGCGCACCTCGCAAGTCACGGCGCGACGGTGCATGCGTTCGACGTCACGCCGGAGATGGTCGCGTTGGCGAGAGCGCGCTGCGCGGGCCTCGCGGTCGACATCGTGGAAGGCGATCTGGAGGGGCCGCTCGCGTGGTTGCCCGACGCAGCGTTCGACAAGGTCGTCTGTTCGCTCGCGTTCGACTACGTGCGCGATCTTGCGCCGACGTTGCGCGAATTCCGGCGCGTCGCGCGGCCGGGCGCCACGCTCGTGTTCTCGATGGCGCATCCGATGCGCGACTGGATGGACGAACGCACGCGCGGCGAGGGCACCTATTTCGATACGTCCCGCTTCGGCTTTCACTGGTCGGGTTTCGGTGAACCGAAACCGTATGTCGAAGCGTGGCGGCGGCCGCTCGCCGACATCCTGAACGCCGTGGCCGACAGCGGCTGGCGGCTCGACCGGTTCGTCGAGCCGAAGCCGCTGCCCGAGATGAAGGCCGCATCGGAGCGCCTTCATGCGGAGCTGTCGCTGGCCCCGGCCTTCCTTTGCATCCGCGCGCGCTGCTGACACGACGCAGCGCGGCGGTCATCCTGCACTCAGCGTTTCACCGGTTCGTCGTTCAACGTACCGAGGAACGCTTCGATATCCTTGATATCCTGCGCCGTCATCGCGGGCTTGTCGCCCGGCTTGCGATCGAACGGCGCGTCGGTCACGTCGACGTTCGCGCGATATTTCGGCGGGATGTCGTCGTACTCGTCGACCTTGCCGTCCGCCCCGCGTGAATAAAACTTCTGCGGCGAGATGCTGCGCTCGTTGTAGAACGCCATCACCTGGTCGAGCGTGTGGAACACACCGTTGTGGAAGAACACATGGCGCGTCGCCGAATTGCGCAGCGTCGGCGTCAGGAACATCGCGCAATACTGCGTCTGGTCCTTCAGGTCGTCGCGGAACGGCCCGCACACGCCGAGATCGTAGAACGCCGGGTTGTGGTTCTGCGCCAGTTCCTTGTTGCGCGGCGCGCCGAGCGCCTCGTACTGGTAATCGGTAAACATCGGCGGCAGCCCGTCCTTGCCGGGTTTCGACAGGTGGCAGCCCGCGCAATTCGCCTTGTCCGGATCGTTGAACAGGCGCAGTCCGCGCAGTTCGGCCTGCGAGAGGCGCGCACGGCCTTCGAGCCAGCGGTCGTACTTGCTGTTGTACGGGTGGAACGACGGATCTTCCACCTGGTAGCGCGCGATCGCGAACATCGCTTCCGACACCGCGAGCTGCGGGCTGTCGAACACGCGTGCGCCGAACAGTTGCTCGAGCTGCGCGCGGTGCGACGACTGCTTGAGCTTGCGCGCGACGTCGTCGATGCTCGCGTTCGCCATCTCGACCGGATTCAGCAGCGGGCCGAACGCCTGCTGTTGCAGCGTATCGGCGCGGCCGTCCCAGAACATCCCGCCCTGCGGCACGAGCTGCGGCGCGGCCGACGTGCCGGCCACCTTCTGCGCCTTCACGACACCGGCTGCCGACGCAGCCTGCTGCGCGACGGTCGGCGCGGCGTCGTTTTCACCGGCATCGGGGCCGATGCTGAAATTCGGCTGGCGGTACAGGTACATCAGCGACGGCGGCGGGCGATAGCCCTGCTGCGTCATCGCGAGGCCGCCCGGCTGCACGTCGAGCGCGTTCGGCGGGCCGTACGCGTGATCGGGGCTGTGGCACGACGCGCACGACTGCTTGCCCGACGCGGACAGCGACGGATCGGCGAACAGCGCGCGGCCGAGCTGTGCGACCGCCGACAGCGGCTGCGCGGCGGGCCGCTGCAGCACGACCGGATGCGGGTTCGCGCCGGTCCAGTCGGCGACGACGGTGCCGATCGCCGCGGGCACCTGCGCGGGGAATGCGATCGCGAACGCGCCATAGCCGAGTACGGCGGCGCCGATCACGAACGCCGCGCGGCGCAGGAGGCGGGACGGCGTGCGAGACGCGCGGGGGCCGGTGGTGTCGGGAGACGGGAACGCAGGGCGAGCTGTCATGCTGTCGGTCGGAAATCGGGCACCGCACGAAGCGGCGCGTTAAACGGAAACGGCCGGCGCGTACTGCGCCGGCCATGCGGTCACGAAGTACCGGTCAGATCGCCGGTGCCGCGCTCAAGGCGGTGCCGAGCGTCGGGTCGAGATACAGCGGCGTCGTGTTCGGCTTCGACGAGAAGTCGAACAGCGCGCGCAGGTCGCCTGCCGTCGCATCGAACGAACCGCCGCCGATGCGCTGGCCGCCGAGCCAGTTGTCCTCGATGAAGCGCACGACGGACGACTGGTCGAGCATCGTGTGGTCGACGTAGTTCTGCTTCGCGTACGGCGAGATCACGATCAGCGGGATGCGTACGCCCGGGCCGCAGCGGCCGTTCACGGTCGCGCCGTTCACGCCGGTGGTGCCGCCCGTGCCGCACTTGCCGCTGCCGTTGACCTGGTCGACCGGGTCCGACGATGCGCGCGTCGGCGCCGTGTACACATGGTCGTACCAGCCGTCCGAGTCGTCATAGGTGACGATCACGGCCGTGTTCTGCCAGTCCGGCTGCTGCTGCAGGAAGTTGACGACCTTCGTCACGAACGCCTGCTCGTCGAGCGGATCCGAATAGCCTGCGTGCGCATCTTGTGCGGCCGGGGCCTTCAGGTAGCTGACCGACGGGAAGTTGCCGGCCTTCACGGCGGCGAAGAAGTCGTCCGTATCGTACTGGTGGTTCGCCGGTTCGGCGGTCTTGCCGTCCGTCTGGAGGCTCGAGCCGATCGCGGCGACCGAGCTCGGGCGCGTGTGCTGCGGGTTCGAGGTCGACGCGTAGTACTGGAACCAGTTGTGGTGCGGGATGTAGTCGGACGTCGCGGCGTTCACGGCGGTGGCGACCGTGCTGCGGCTGCAGCCCGTGGTGCCGTTGCCGTTCGTCGTCGACAGGTTGAAGCCGCCCATGAAGCCGCCCCACGTGATCTTCGCGCCGTTCAGCAGGTCGCCGATGTTCTTGCCCGTCATCAGTGCCTGGTCGGTCGTGCTCGAGCACACGTCGTTGCCCGGGTCGACGTCGTTGATCATCGTGAAGCCGCCCTGGCCGTCATTGATGTAGTACGAGCTCTTCGCGAGCGTCGACGGCTGCGCGGACGTCTTGACGATCTGCATCCCGTTGGTCTGGCCCGACACCACGTTCAGCGCGCCCGGTGTCGACGGGCCGTACGACGTCGTGTACATGTTGTCGCTCATGGCGAAGCGCTGCGCGTAGTTCCACAGTGCGGTCACGGTGTTGCCGTCGAAGTAGCCCATCACCTGGCCCTTCGTGCCGAACGCGCCGGCGCCGCCGGACGAGCCCTTGCCGGTGTATTTCGGGAACAGGTCGGCGAGGCCGTTGTCCTCGGCCTGCTGCTCGGCCGTGTACGCGTGGTTCTGGTCGGCGGTCGCGGCCTGCGTGCGGTCGAGGCGGAACGGGTTTGCCGCGTCGGTGCCATTGGCCGTGTTCGTGAAGTTCGGGTTCGCGGTGAGCAGCGTGCCCGTCAGGCCGTTGGGCGTCGGCGTGCCGGACTTCGCGTTGAACGCCGGTTCGCCCGACGGGTTCGTCGCGTTCGGGTAGGTGCCGAAGTAGTGGTCGAACGAGATGTTTTCACCGTAGATCACGACGACGTGCTTGATCGGCGTGGCGGTCTGCAGCGCATCCTGCGACGACACGGCGGGCGTCGACGTGGGGTCGTCGCTGCCGCCGCAGGCGAACAGCGCCAGCGCTGCGGCTGCGCAGGCGGTGACGAGCAAGGCTTGACGGAACATCGGGAAACTCCAGGTAAGGTCTTCGATGGTGGAGAGCGGCCCCGTCGCCGTGTCGGTTCGGCGCGGAGCTCGTGAGAGAGCACGCGCATTGGAACAGTCCCGTATGAAGATATAGGGACGGAGTGGTTTCGTCGCGATTGCGCTGCGGTATCGATTTCATTACGGCGGCATGCAATGCGAAAGTGAACGGAAAGGGGCGGACCGCATGCCACCTCCGCGTCACATGCCGCCGTGTGTGGGGGCGCTGCCGCGGATGCCGCGCGGGGCGGGCGAAAGAGCGTGGCGGGCCGGTTTGCGCAAGGTGCTGCGCGGCGCCAGTTTTTTGACAATCGGATGACGTATTCATACGATGAACGCCCTGCGGTGACGAATTCACGTCGCCGACCGTCAGCGAGTATTCAGCGTGCCGATCCCCGTTTTGTTTGCCGTTCTGTGCGCGGCGTTCCTGCACGCGTCATGGAACGCGCTCGTCCGCAGCAGCGGCGACCGGCTCCGGTCGGCCACGGTGCTGCAGATCGCGATCGGGTCGTTCGCGCTGCTGTTCCTGCCGGCCGCGGCGCCGATCTCGGCGGCGAGCTGGGCGTGCGTCGTCGCGTCGGCCGTACTGCACGTCGTCTACACGCTGCTGCTGGTGCGCGCGTACGAGCACGGCGACCTGACCGTCGCGTATCCGGTCGCGCGCGGCACCGCGCCGCTGCTCGTCACGCTCGGCGCGGCGGCGTTTGCGGGCGAGCGGCTGAACCTGGGCGCGCAGGCGGGGCTCGTGCTGATCTGCGCGGGCATCCTGGCGATCGGCCTGGAGCGCGGGCGCGGCGCGAAGCACCGGATGAGGCAGGTACTGCCGACCGCGTTCGCGACCGGCGTGTCGATCGCGGCCTACAGCGTGGTCGACGGGATCGGCGTGCGGGAAAGCGGCAACACGGTCGGCTATACCGCGTGGATGTTCGTGCTGACGGGCGCGATGATGGCCGCGTACTACCGGCTGCGGGCCGGGCCGTTGCGGCTGACGCAGGATGTCGGCGAAACGGCGAAGGCTGCATGCGGCGGCGTGTTCGCGGCGCTCGCGTACGGCATCGTGATCTGGGCGATGGATCGCGCGCCGATGGGGCCGGTCTCGGCGCTGCGCGAAACGAGCGTGGTGTTCGCGGCGCTGATCGCCCGCGTGTATCTCGGCGAGCGGCTGACGCCGCGCCGGGCGGCCGGTTGCGGGGTGATCGCGGCGGGGGCGTTGCTGATCAGTGCGTTTGAAGCGGTGAGATAAACGGGCCGGCCTGGCGCGCGGCCCGCCGTATCAAGCCTCGACCGGCATCGCACTCGTACACTTGATCTCGTCGAGGCACACGCTCGAATGCACGCCGCTCACGCCGGGAATGCGCATCAGCGTCTCGAGCAGGAACCGCGACAAGCCTTTCAGATCGTGCGCGACGACCTTCAACACGTAGTCGATGTCGCCCGTCACGGAGAAGCATTCCTGGATCTGCGCGAGATCGGACACCAGTTTCTGGAACTTCGACAGGTCGCGGATATGCCCGCGCTCCATCGTCACGTGCACGAAAGCGGTGACGCCGAAACCGAGCGTGTCGGGGCACAGCCGGGTTTCATATCGGCGGATCGCGCCGATTTCCTCCAGCCGCCGGTGGCGGCGCAGCGTCTGCGCGGGCGACAGGCCGACGGCCTTCGCGAGATCGAGGTTCGACGCGCGGCCGTTCTCCTGCAGGATCGAGAGCAAGTGGCGATCGAGGCGATCCAGAACCGGTTCATGCATTTTTGTTTCCTCATCTGTCTCCTGGATGCAATCTTATCTCATAATGTAGGGTTTGCATGAACGGGTTACGAAACCCGATTTCGCCGTCGCGACGCTAAACTGACGCCGGATTTTCGTGTGCGAACGCAGCAATGCGGATGCGGCGACAGTCGGCGGCCGGTCTGGCAGGCACGCCGACGCGAATCGGGCGCCGCCACGCGAAGATTGCAGTCCCCAACCCGGCGGCTCCACGAACGGCCCCGGCACAGCAAAACAGCGCCCGGCACACCGAGGCGCGCCGCACCTCGCCGCAGGCGGGGGCGGACAGAGTGGAGAAGACATGGTTTCTGGAAACGAGAGCGACGGCCTGAAGCGCGGGCTGAAGAACCGGCACATCCAGCTGATTGCGCTCGGCGGCGCGCTCGGCACAGGGCTGTTCCTCGGCATCGCGCAGACGATCAAGATGGCGGGCCCGTCCGTGCTACTCGGCTACGGGGTGGCCGGCATCATTGCGTTCTTCATCATGCGCCAGCTCGGCGAGATGGTCGTCGACGAGCCCGTCGCCGGCTCGTTCAGCTACTTCGCCGACAAGTACGTCGGCCACTTCACCGGCTTCCTGTCCGGCTGGAACTACTGGGTGCTGTACATCCTCGTCAGCATGGCCGAGCTGTCGGCCGTCGGGATCTACGTGCAGTACTGGTGGCCCGGCGTGCCGACCTGGGTGTCGGCACTGGTCTTCTTCGTCGCGATCAACCTGCTCAACCTGGCCAGCGTGAAGTCGTACGGCGAGACGGAATTCTGGTTCTCGATCATCAAGGTCGCCGCGATCGTCGGGATGATCGGCTTCGGCGGCTGGCTGCTCGCGAGCGGCCATGCGGGGCCGGAGGCGAGTGTCCGGAACCTGTGGCAGCACGGCGGCTTCTTCCCGAACGGCGTGTCGGGGCTCGTGATGTCGATGGCAGCGATCATGTTCTCGTTCGGCGGGCTGGAGCTGATCGGGATCACCGCGGCCGAGGCCGACGATCCGAAGCGCAGCATCCCGCGCGCGACCAACCAGGTGATCTACCGAATCCTGATTTTCTACATCGGCGCGCTCGCCGTGCTGCTGTCGCTGTACCCGTGGGAAAAAGTCGTCACCGGCGGGAGCCCGTTCGTGCTGATCTTCCACGCACTGAGCAGCAACCTGGTGGCCAACGTGCTGAACGTGGTCGTGCTGACGGCCGCGCTGTCGGTCTACAACAGCGGCGTGTACAGCAACAGCCGGATGCTGTTCGGCCTCGCGAAGCAGGGCAACGCGCCGAAGGTGCTGTGCTCGGTGAACAAGCGCGGCATTCCGCTCGCCGCGCTCGGCGCGTCGGCGCTCGCGACCGGCGTGTGCGTGCTGGTCAACTACTTCATGCCGGGCAAGGCGTTCGAGGTGCTGATGGGCCTCGTCGTGTCGGCGCTGATCATCAACTGGGCGATGATCACGCTGATCCACCTGAAGTTCCGCCAGGCGAAGCGCGCAGCCGGGGAGGAGACTTCCTTCCGCAGTCTGGGCTATCCTTTCACAAATTACCTGTGCCTGGCATTCATGGCCGGCATTCTCGTCGTGATGTACCTGACGCCGGATCTCCGCCTGTCGGTGTACCTGATCCCGGTATGGCTCGCGGTGCTCGCGGTCGGGTATCGCTTCCGTCAGAAGAATGCAGGCTATGCGGTGCACGACAGCGCATCCGCACGCTGATACAGGCCACGACCGACCATTCTTCCAAACGAGACCGACATAGCCATGTTCGAACACATCGACGCGTACCCGGGCGACCCGATCCTGACGCTCAACGAGAACTTCCAGAAAGATCCGCGCGACCAGAAGGTCAACCTGAGCATCGGCATCTACTTCGACGCCGAAGGCCGGATTCCGGTGATGGGCGCCGTGCGCGAAGCCGAAACCGCGCTGCAGCGCGACAGCGGCGCGAAGCCGTACCTGCCGATGGTCGGCTTGCCCGCATACCGTGACGCCGTGCAGGCGCTCGTGTTCGGCGCCGATCACCCGGCCCGCGCGGCCGGTCGCATCGCGACGCTGCAGACGCTCGGCGGCTCCGGCGCCCTGAAGGTGGGCGCCGATTTCCTGAAGCGCTACTTCCCGGAGTCGCAGGTGTGGCTCAGCGATCCGAGCTGGGAAAACCACCGCTTCATCTTCGAGCGCGCCGGCTTCACGGTGAACACGTATCCGTACTACGACGAAGCGACGGGCGGCCTGAAGTTCGACGCGATGCTCGCGGCGATCGACGCGCTGCCGGCGCGCAGCATCGTGCTGCTGCACGCGTGCTGCCATAACCCGACCGGTGTCGACCTCGACGAAGGCCAGTGGGAGAAGCTGATCGACGTGATCGAGGCGCGCGGGCTGCTGCCGTTCGTCGACATGGCGTACCAGGGCTTCGGCGCGGGCCTCGACGCGGACGCGTTCGCCGTGCGCGAACTGGCTCGCCGCGGCGTGCCGGCGCTGGTCGCGAACTCGTTCTCGAAGAACTTCTCGCTGTACGGCGAGCGCGTGGGCGGCCTGAGCGTCGTCTGCGAGGATGCGGCCGCAGCCGACCGCGTGCTCGGCCAGCTGGCCGGCGCCGTGCGCTCGAACTACAGCAACCCGCAAACCTACGGCGCGAAGGTCGTGGCGGCCGTGCTCGGCACGCCCGCGCTGCGCAAGCAGTGGGAAGAGGAACTGGCGGCGATGTGCCGCCGCATCGCGCGGATGCGCCAGTCGATCCATGACGGCCTGCGCGACCACGTCAGCGGCGAGGCGCTCACGCGCTATGTGAAGCAGCGCGGGATGTTTACGTACACGGGCCTGACCGAATCGCAGGTCGACGCGCTGCGCGAAGTGCACGGCGTGTACGTGCTGCGTTCGGGCCGGATGTGCGTCGCGGGCCTGAACGACTCGAACGTCGCCATCGTCGCGGATGCCATCGGCAAGGTGCTGAAGAGCGGCGTCTGAGCGCGGCGCGCCCCGGCGCGCAACGCGGCTGGCCGAACCGGCTGCCTCCCGCAAGGGGGCAGCCGGTTTTTTGTTGGGCGGCTGCAATGTGCGCCACCCGGCTGACGCGGGGGCACGCACGGGGGTACGATCACGGCATCCAACGCATTTCGGAAGGAGCGACATGGGCATCCGGATCATCCAGCTCGGCACGCCGCGCGCGGCCGGCGAGGGCCTGCGGATCGGGACGGTGCGGCGGCCGCCGCGCGGCGTTCCGAAGGCGGAATTCGCGTCGCGCAACTACTATGATGTATGGCTGCCGACGCTGTCGCCGAGCCCGGAACTCGTCGCACAGGCGCAGGCGGCCGAAACCGATGCCGAATGGAACGCGTTCCGGCGTCACTTCCGCGCGGAGATGGCGCATGGCGATGCGCCGAAGGTGCTCGACCTGCTGGCGGCGCTGTCGGCGACCACCGCGTTCTCGATCGGCTGCTACTGCGACGACGAACGCCATTGCCACCGCAGCGTGCTGCGCGAACTGCTTGCAGAGCGCGGCGCGGCGATCGAGCCGGACGCGGGCTGAAAGCGGTTTGAGGCGGCGCCACGCAGCCGCGCCGGCACGCTGCCGCGCCGTCATCGTGCGGCGCAGCGAACCGGTTGACGTGGGTCAAGCGTGCGGGCGCGCGCGCCACTATGCTCTTGTCATGGAGCCATCACGACGATGACAGGCGGACAGATGCAGATTGCCTTCCCGCCGGAACCACCCGAATATTGCGCACGCGACCTGGTCGTGGCGTTTTCGGCACTGGTCGACGGGCGTTGCGTACAGTGTGCGATCACGGCCGAGGCGCTGGAAGATCATTTCGGCGCGCCGTCGCTGCTCGAACGCGACCTGCTGGACGCATTCGACGCGCACCGGTCGGCGATCGAGGCGATGGCGCGACGGATGCTCGAGGAAATCGGCGGCCGGCCGGTGCTGCTGCACAGCGGCCACTTCCGGCTCTGAGACGGATACCGCAGGAGGGCGCATGACACTGCAGGGCAACATTCACGAACGCGACTGGTCCGTCGAAGTCGAGACGCGTCCGTGCGAATCGGGCGAATTCCGCTGCCGCGTGTCGGTCGAGCACGGCGCCGGTGCCGCGCGTTTTCATCACACGTTCGAGCACAGCCATGCGTATCCGACCGAGCGCGAGGCGATGATCGAAGGCCTGCGGGCCGGCATGACGTGGATCGAGATGAAGACGTCGCAGACCTTCAACGTATGAACGGTTCCGCGCCAGCAAAGGCGCGGGCAGGCTATCGGCCGGGCAGCGATCGAAGAAGTCGCGCCGCGCCACGGGTAACGCGTGCCGCCGCCTTTCGGTGCGGGCGGCACATGCAAGGCGGTCGACGAGCGGGCGGCCCCGTCAGGAGACACGACATGGGCGTGGGCATGCAGATCGCCTGCCACGGATTCGCGGGTTCGGCCGCGGTCGAAGCCGAAGCCGGCGCGCAGCTGGTGCGGCTCGAGCGGTTTCGCGCGCTGATCGGCGGGTGCCACCTCGCGATCGAATCGCATGCTGCCGCCGACGGTGCACGCCGGTACGACGTGCAGCTCGACCTCGTATTGCACGACACGGCGCTCTGGCCGCTGCCGCCGTGTGTCGGCGACGACGTGGACGACGCGCTGCGCCGCGCGTTCATGCAGGCCGAACAGGCGCTGATCGCGTGCCAGGCAGGCGGTGCAAGGGTTGGGCTGCGCAACGCGGCGACCGGCGGCGCGGTGCAATGATGCGCCGCGCGCGGGGGCGCGCGGGGGCGCGCGGGCAGCCGGGCGTCGTCCTGGCCTTGTTCCTTCAGACCCGTGCGAGCGCTTGCGAGTCGATGATGCGCACGCGCTTGCCGCGCGTTTCGACCAGCGCTTCGCGATGGAACCGAGAGAACATCCGGCTCACGGTTTCGAGCTTCATCCCGAGATAGCAGCCGATTTCCTCGCGCGTCATCCGCAGGTTGAATTCCGTCGCCGAATAGCCGCGCGCCTCGAAGCGCGACGACAGGTTCAGCAGGAAATGCGCGACGCGTTGCTCGGCCGACATCGTGCCGAGCAGCAGCATCTGGCTCGATTCGCGGACGATCTCGCTGCTCAGCATCTGATAGAGAAAGTGCTGCATCGGCTTGATCTCGCGGCACGCCGCTTCGAGCGCGCCGAACGGGATGATGCACACGACGCTGTCCTCGAGTGCGATCGCGTCGCAGCAGTGCTGGCCGCCGCCGATGCCGTCCATCCCGAGCGTTTCACCGGCAATCTGGAAGCCCGTTACGTGCTCGCGGCCGTCGCGATGCATCATCACCGTCTTGAACGAACCCGCGCGCACCGCATAGATGCTCTGGAACGGATCGTCGGTGCGGAACAGCGCGTCGCCCTGGCGTACCTGCCGGGTCGTGCAGATGATCGAGTCGAGGCGGCCGAATTCCGCCGCGGTCAGGTGCGGCGGCAGACACATCGAGCGCATCGCGCACACCGAGCAGCGCGCGGCGGGATGTTTGGCGGCGTCGGCGCGCGTGACCGCGCGAAGCGGAATCGTCGGCCGAGGCGTGATGGATACGTCGGCGGCGCAAGGGGTGGCTGTGGACATGAGTCACTCCGGCTCGTCAGGGGCGGTGCGCGCGAGCGTGCACCAGGGATTCGATGACCTGGCATGCGGCGTCGAATTCGACAGTCTTGTCGAAGAAGTAGTCGGCTCCGGCCGACGCGCATGCCTCTCTGAATGCCGGCGCCGAGTGATTCGTCAGCACGATCGTGACGATGCGCGGCGCGGCCTTCGACAGCGTCCCGATCAGGTCGAGGCCGCTGCCGTCCGCCAGCCGCAGGTCGACGATCACCACATCCGCCTGGCTGCTGCGGATATGCGTCCATGCGTCCTGGCCGTCTTCCGCCTCGCCGACGACGGCCACACCGCGGATCGCGCCGACGAGCAGCGCGATCCGCTGCCGGACGGCGACGGCGTGATCGACGAGAAACACCCGGAGCGCGGCGGGTAACTGGCTGGCATTCATGCCGGCAGTATCGTGTTGCGCCGCCGAAAATGAAATCGGCCGAATTGGAAGTTGATGTAGGCCGCTGCGACGCGTTGTAGGGCGATTCCTACAACGCGTACGGGAAACCGCCGGAGCGGCCCCGGGGTGGCGATGCCGCGAGCGCGGCTGCAGGGTTGCGCCGCCGGGTCAGCCGGCCCGGCGTGCGGCCAGCGCATCGCGCGCGGTGCGGCACGCGGCGAGATCCCACGCGGCACAGCCGACGCTCTTGAACAGCAGCGGCCCGCTGCGGTCGAATGCGCCGCGCAGCACGTCGGCGAGCGACGCGACCTCCTGCCAGTCGACCTGCGCGACGATCAGGTCGCCGGCTTCGTGACGTGCGCCGGCCGGATCGTCGACGACCAGCCGGCTGGCGCGCACCGTGTTCGCGTCGATCTCGGCCGCGTCCGCGGTGAACGCGCCGACGCCGACCACGAGCCGGCCTTCGCGCGCGGCTTCGCGATAGACGGGCGTGCGGCTCGTCGTCAGCGTGACGACGACGTCGATCGCATCGGGAATCGCGTCGCCGTCGAGCGGCACGAGATGCGGTGCCTGCATGCGGTGCGCGGCGCAGAAGGCAGCCGCGCTGTCGGCGCTCGTGCCGCGCACGTGAAGGCGCGCGTCGGGAAAGATCGCGGCGAGTGCTTCCGCGTGATTCGCCGCCTGCTTCCCGGTGCCGATCAGCAGGATGTCGCGCGGGGCGACGCCATGCAGCGCCTGGATGCCGAGCGCGGTGATGGCCGCCGTGCGGCGTCCGGTGACCGTCGGGCCGTCGAGCGCGAAACGCATCTCGCCGGTGGTCGCGTCGTATGCGGTGACCTGGCCGAGGATCGTCGGCAGCCCGCGCGCGCCGTTGCCCGGGCTCACGTTCACGAGCTTGTGGGTCGCGAGGTCGCGCGCGCTCGACGGCATCGACAGCATCACGCCGCCGGCCTGCAGCGGCACGACCAGGCGTTCGGGGCTGACGATCTCGCCCGCCGCATAGTCGGCGACGGCCTGCCTGAGCGTGGCGAGCAGCGCCGGGTAGTCGAGCAGCGCGGCCGTGTCGGCCGCATCGAAAACGGGAATCGGGGAAAGAGCGGTCATCGTGTACGTCGTATGCGTCGGTGAGCGTGGACGACGGGCGCATGCCGCGCCCGCCACAGGGCTGCCGGATACCGTGACACAGGGCAGTGTGGATCGAATCTATACCACTTGCTGGCCCACCCGCAACCCAGAAAATAAAGCGGCTTGCCGGTTTTGGTTCTAATATCTGTCCAGAAGGGCCGCCGCAGCCTCGATGCCGGCGCGCTCCGGTATAGTGCGAACCCATTCCAGATTCACGCCCGCGACCGGGCAGGAGCGACAACGATGATGTCCGCGCGTCCCGACACACTCGAAGGCGGTTTCCGGCCGCTGCAGATCTACGAGCAGGTGGCCGAGAAGATCCGCGACGAGATCCGCGCGGGACGCTATGCCGCCGAGTCGCGGCTGCCGTCCGAACGCGAGCTCGCGGGGCTGTTCCAGGTCGGCCGGCCGGCCGTGCGCGAGGCGCTCGGCGCACTGCAGAACGAAGGGCTCGTGTTCACGAAGCGCAATTCGGGCACCTACGTCGTCGCGTCGCCGCTCGACGTGCTCGCGCAGCGCGGCGACACGCACCGGGCGTCCGAGCCCGATTTCAGCCCGACGTCGACGCTCGACGTGCGGTTGATCCTGGAGCCCGCGATCGCACGCCTCGCGGCCGCGCACGGCCGTGCCGACCCGGGCGCCGAACGCTATCTGGCTCAGATGGAGACCATTACCGACGTCGACGATCCGCATCAGCGCGCACTCTGGAACGAGAGCGACCGGCTGTTCCACCGGCAACTCGCGTTGATGACCGGCGACGCGCTGATGGTGAAGATCGCGGACGAAGTCGCGAAAACGATGGACCAGCCGCTGTGGAAGCGGCTGAAGGACGACGGCATCTACGATGCGGGCCGGATCCGGCTCTACGTGTCCGAACACCGGCTGATCTACGAGGCGATCGTGTCCGGCGACGCCGATGCGGCGGCGTTCTATGTCGAGCAGCACATCCTCCGCGTGCGGCGCGACATCACACCGAAGTGACCGCGCCCGGTTCGTTCTGGTCTGAAAAATGACCAAAATAGAAGTTTTTATTTTTTAATTGCTTGCATGGTGACCACGCGTGTCCTACATTGGTTTCACACAAAACCAATCAGGAGACATCATGCGACACCTCGTTACCGCGCTCTCGGTGGCTCTCGCCGCCGGCGCGCTGACTTCCGCGCATGCGCAGGAAGTCGTGATGATCGGCCATTCGGCGCCGCTGACCGGCCCGCAGGCCGCGAACGGCAAGGACAATGAAAACGGCGCGCGCCTGGCCGTCGACGAGCTCAACAAGGCCGGCATCAAGGTCGCCGGCAAGGCCGTCACCTTCAAACTGGTTTCCGACGACGACCAGGCCGACCCGAAGGCCGGCGTACAGGTTGCCCAGAACCTCGTCGACAAGGGCGTCGTCGCGGTGCTCGGGCCGTACAACTCGGGCGTCGCGATTCCCGCATCGCGCGTGTACTCGACCGCCGGCGTGCCGATGCTGCCCGTCGCGTCGAACCCGGCGCTGACCAAGCAGGGCTTCAAGAACATCTTCCGGATCGGCGCGAGCGACGAACAGCTCGGCGGCACGATGGCCACCTTCGCCGCGAAGACGCTGAACGCGAAGACCGCCGCCGTGATCGACGATCGCACCGCTTACGGGCAGGGCGTTGCCGAGCAGTTCATGAACGTCGCGAAGGCGAACGGGATCAAGATCGTCGACCAGGAATATACGAGTTCGTCGGCCACCGATTTCCTCGGCATTCTCACCAAGATCAAGGCCAGCAACCCCGACGTGATCTTCCTCGGCGGCTATGCGGCACAGGGCGCGCCGATGGCCAAGCAGATGAAGCAGCGCGGTCTGCGCGCGAAGCTGCTCGGCGGCGACGGCATCTGCTCGGCCGACATGGGCAAGGTCGCGGGCGACGCGGCGTCGATCGTCTACTGCGCGCAGGGCGGCGTCGCGCTCGAGAAGACGGCGGCCGGCCGCGAATTCCTGAAGAAGTACCACGACACGTATCACACCGATCCGCAGGTCTACGGCGTGAACTACTACGACGGGATGAAGCTGCTCGCCGACGCGATGGTCAAGGCCGGCACGACCACCGACAAGGCGAAGCTGATCGCGCAGCTCGCGAAGTCGGACTACAAGGGCGTCGCGGGCACCTATTCGTTCGACGCGAACGGCGACCTGAAGGGCGCGCCGACCACCGTCTACGTGATCCGCAACGGCCTGCCGGAACCGTACGCGAAGTAACCGGCCAGCCTGCCATCGGACGGCGGCGCGGCCGCCGTTCTTCGTTTCAACGCTTTCGATCACCCATGAAAATTACCCGATCCCTTTCCACCGTCGAAGTCCATACCGGCGGCGAAGCGTTCCGCATCGTCACGAGCGGGCTGCCGCGCCTGCCGGGCGACACGATCGTCCAGCGCCGCGCGTGGCTCAAGGAAAATGCCGACGAGATCCGCCGCGCGCTGATGTTCGAACCGCGCGGCCACGCCGACATGTACGGCGGCTACCTGACCGAGCCCGTGTCGCCGAATGCGGATTTCGGCGTGATCTTCCTGCACAACGAAGGCTACAGCGACCATTGCGGGCACGGCGTGATCGCGCTGTCGACCGCGGCCGTCGAACTTGGCTGGGTGCAGCGCACGGTGCCGGAAACGCGGGTCGGCATCGACGCGCCGTGCGGCTTCATCGAGGCGTTCGTCAAATGGGACGGCGAGCATGCGGGGCCGGTGCGCTTCGTCAACGTGCCGTCGTTCATCTGGCAACGCGACGTGTCGATCGAGACGCTGTCGTTCGGCACCGTGACCGGCGACATCGCGTACGGCGGCGCGTTCTATTTCTACGTCGACGGTGCGCCGTTCGACCTGCCGGTGCGCGAAGCGGCCGTGGAAAAGCTGATCCGCTTCGGCGCGGAAGTGAAGGCCGCTGCGAACGCGAAGTACCCGGTCGTCCATCCGGAGATTCCGGAAATCAACCACATCTACGGCACGATCATCGCGAACGCGCCGCGCCACCCGGGCTCGACGCAGGCGAACTGCTGCGTGTTCGCGGATCGCGAGGTCGACCGCTCGCCGACGGGTTCCGGCACCGGCGGCCGGGTCGCGCAGCTCTACCAGCGCGGGCTGCTCGCGGCCGGCGACACGCTCGTCAACGAATCGATCGTCGGCACGGTCTTCAAGGGGCGCGTGCTGCGCGAAACGACGGTCGGCGACATCCCGGCCGTGATTCCGGAAGTGGAGGGCAGCGCGTATATCTGCGGGTTCGCAAACTGGATCGTCGACGAACGCGATCCGCTGACCTACGGTTTTCTCGTGCGCTGAGTTGCGGCGCCGATCGGCTGCGCGTGGCGCGGCCTCCCGTTTGTAGTACCAGGCTTGGCGCGTCGTTCCCGTGATGGGGCGCGCGCCTTTTTTGCGTGTGAACCGCCGCGCAGCCGCCCCGCGTGTGCCGCCGCCGCGCCATTGCAGTCCGGCGGGCCGCGCGAGTTTGGTACGATGCACCCTTTTCAGCCGAGCTCCACCCGCGTGAATCGCCGAAACGTGTCGTCAGTGCGTGACTTCTGTGCCAGATGGGTCGCGCGCGCCCAACCCGTCGCGGCTGCCGCCGTCGCGCGGGTCAAGCCTCTCGCCGCCACCGCGTGGCACCATGTCCGTCACCCGACGCGCCGCGGCGTGCTGCTCGCCGGCGCCGCCGTGCCGACGCTGTTCGTGGTGTACGTGGTCGTGCTCATCCCGTTCACGCCGGGCATCGGCGACATCCGCAAGGCACGCGTCGACCAGCCCGCACAGGTGCTGTCCGCCGACGGCAAGCTGCTGGCCGAATTCAAGCCGTCGAACCGCGAGTGGGTACCGCTCAAGCAGATCTCGCCGCACATGGTCGACGCGCTGATCGCGACCGAGGATCACCGTTTCTACGAACACCACGGCCTCGACTGGAAGCGCACGGCATCGGCCGCGCTCCATACGTTCTCGGGCAGCCGCCAGGGCGGCTCGACGATCACGCAGCAGCTCGCGCGGAACCTGTATCCGGACGAGATCGGCCGGGCGCCGACGCTCACGCGCAAGGTGAAGGAGGCGATCACCGCGCTGAAGATCGAGGCGGTCTACAGCAAGGACCAGATCCTCGAGACCTACCTGAACACGGTGCCGTTCCTGTACAACGCGTACGGCGTCGAGATGGCCGCGCGCACCTATTTCGACAAGTCGGCCGACGAGCTCGACGTGCTCGACAGCGCGACGCTCGTCGGGATGCTGAAGGGCAACAGCTACTACAACCCGGTGCTGAATCCCGAGCGCGCGCTGCAGCGGCGCAATACGGTGCTCGGCCAGATGGTGAAGTACGGCAAGCTGTCGCCCGCGCAGTTCACGCAGTTGCAGCGCCGGCCGCTGCGGATCGACTTCGAGCGGCAGAAGGAGCCGCCGGGGCCGGCGCCGCATTTCGCGCAGCAGCTGCGCAAATGGCTGATCGCGTGGGCCGACCGCAACGACTACAACATCTACGCGGACGGGCTGATCGTGCGCACCACGATCGACTCGCGGCTGCAGCAGATGGCGACGCAGGCGCTCACGCTGCAGGGCAACCAGCTGCAGGGCATCGCCAACAACGCATGGAGCGGCCGCGACGGCTGCGGCACCGACAACGAGGTGTTCCGCACCTTCATGCGCGAGTCGCCCGAGTACAAGGCCGCGCAGGACGCCGGCAAGGACGACGCGGCCGCGATGAAGCTGCTCGCGGCCGACCGCGGCTTCATGCGCGCGCTGTGCAAGACGAAGACCGACGTGCAGGCCGGTTTCCTCGCGATCGATCCGCGCGACGGCCAGATCCGCGCGTGGGTCGGCAGCCGCGATTTCACGAACGAACCGTTCGACCACGTCGCGCAGGCGCGGCGCCAGCCGGGCTCGACGTTCAAGCCGTTCGTCTATGGCGTCGCGTTCGCGAACGGGATGAAGCCGGACGACACGTTCATCGACCAGCCGGTCGAGATCCCGTTGAAGGGCGGCGAGATCTGGCGGCCGAATGACGACGTGCCACCGACCGGCAAGCCGATGACGCTGCGCGACGCGGTCGCGCTGTCGCGCAACCGGATCACCGCGCAGGTGATGGAGAAGGTCGGGCCGGCTTCCGTGGCCAGGCTCGCACGCGACATGGGCGTGCGCGAAAGCCCGCTCGAACGCGTGCCGTCGCTGGCGCTCGGCACCAGCCCCGTCACGCTGAAGGAAATGGTCGCGTCGTACGCGACGATCGCGAACGGCGGGCTGTATGTCGAGCCGCAGATGGTGACGCGGATCGAGAACCGCCAGGGCGACGTGCTCGCCGAATACGCGCCGGCGCCGCCCGAGCGCGCGCTCGACGCCGAAACCGACAAGACGCTGCTCAGCGTGATGCGCGATGTCGTGACGCGCGGCACGGGCGGCAGCATCCGCACGCGCTTCGGGATCCGTGGCGACGTCGCCGGCAAGACGGGCACGACGCAGGACAACGCGGACGGCTGGTTCATCCTGATGCAGCCGGGCCTCGTCGCCGGCGCGTGGGTCGGTTTCGACGACGGCCGCGTGACGCTGCGCAGCGACTACTGGGGGCAGGGCGCGCACAGTGCGCTGCCGATCGTCGGCGATTTCTTCCAGCGTGCGCAGCGCGCCCGGATCGTCGACACGAAGGCGAAATTCGATACCGAGCCGTCGCCGGGCTGGTTCGCGTCGCTGCGCGAGCGCGTGACGGACCTGTTCGACACGTGGTTCCCGCCCGAGACGAAGAAGGCGCCCGCGCCGGTCAGGACGCAGCGGGTGGAGCGTGCGCCCGAGGCTGATACGGGCGCGGCCTCGGCCGCATCGGCTGCTTCTGCACCCGAAGCGGCATCGGGCGGCATCGTCGAGGAATGGGTACCGGCGTCCGAAGTGGCCGCGTCGGCCGCCGCGCTGTCGGCGGGTGCATCGCAGCCGCAAATCGCGCAGCCGCCAGCGGGAGCGAGCGCGACGGGCGGAAGCAGCGTGGGCCTCGGCGCTGCACCAGCTGCCGCTCCTTCGGCCGCACCGTCCCAAGCGCCCGCGCCGGCCGCACCCGACGCGACCGGACCTTCTCAGTAACGGAACCGTTCAGATTTCGCGCGAAGCTGCCGTAATCATGGTGTCATGACAGCGCGCGCGGTCGCTCCGCGCCTCCCCGATGAGGCTATCTACCGACTACGTCACGCTTGCGCGTGACGATCTCGCCGCCGGCGTCCCGCTCGGCTTCGATCTCTACGATGCCGACGGCGCCGCGCTGCTGCCGGCTGGCACCACGCTGCACGATGCCGCGCAGCATGCCTTCCTGTTCGACCATTTCCGGCCGGTACGGCGGCGCGACGACGCCGTACCGGAAGCCGCGCCGCGCGTGCCGGACGCGGTGCCTCACGCGCCGCGGATGGGGTTGTCGGCGGGCGCTTCGATCGGCATCCGCCGCCGGGTCGGTGCGACCCGTGGGCTGCAGCGCTACCGGCTGATCGGCATCGCCGCATCGGGCGCGCTGTTCGTCGAGCCGCAGCCGGCGGCCGCGTTCGACTTCGCCAGTGGCGACGACATCGAGGCCGTGGCGATCGGCCGTGCCGCGGTGTCGCGTTTCGGCGCGACGGTCGAATCGGTGCAGGCGGCGGGTGCCGCGCGGTTCCTGGTGCTGTCGCCGCCCGGCTTCGTCGACCGGCTGCGCACGCGCGCGGAGCCGCGCGTGCCGGTGCGGATCGCCGCCTGCTGCGCGGGCGGGTCGGAGGGCGCGGAAGGGATCGGGATGGTGCACGACATCAGCGTGAGCGGGCTGTCGATTGCCGTCGACCGGCCAATCGCCGCAATCGGCGAACCGTTGCGCGTACAGCTTCCGTACGCGATCGGCGACCGGGTCGAGCTGCTGGCGCTCGACAGCACGGTGCGGGCCGTCCATGCCGATCCGGCGGCGCCCGCGCTGACGCTGCATCACGCGGCGTTCGGCGAGACCGGCGCCGACGCCCTGATCCGCCTCAAGGCACTGTTGTTCGACCGGCTGATGGCGTCGTCGGATGCCGACCGGCGGCGCTGAGGCGGGGCACGGCGCACCGGGTGCCGCGCCACGGTATTCATTGCATGAATGCCGACAATCATCTGACGATTCAAGTGATTCAGCGGCGATTGTATGTTTTCCGTCAACAGTGAATTCGCAATTTAAGTATTTACCCTGATAGCCTAGCCTCCTAGACTTCTACTCATGCGCAACGACCCCGAGTCCGAAGCGCCTGACAAAACAATTCTGGAGGTAACGCATCATGAAATCGCTGATCAAGGCAGTTGCACTGGCCGCTCTGGTGGCCGCACCGGTTGTCTCGTTTGCACAAAGCCAGCAGCCGCTGACGCGCGCGCAAGTGCGCGCCGAGCTGGTCCAGCTCGAAAAGGCCGGCTACAACCCGAACGACTGGATGAACTACCCGGAAAACATCCAGGCCGCACAGGCAAAGATCGCCGCCGCACAGAACACCGGTGCGCAAGCTGATGCAACGGGCTACGGTGCGAACCCTGCCGCAGCGTCGCAGTCGGGTCAGCGCGTGGTCGTGCCGGCCGCAACCGACCGTTCGTCGGTGTTCTTCGGCCACTAAGCCAAGCAGCGCCCGCAAGGGCGCCCGGTTTGCCGTTTCATCTGAAACCCGTGCACGGTATCCGTGTGCGGGTTTTGCATTTGGGCCGCGTGAATGGGTGGGGCTGCGCGAGCGTGCTGCGCCAGAGGCGCATCACCGCGTGCTGCCCGCCTGCCGAGCCCGTGTCGCGAGCACGGCCGCGACGCCGCCGAGGATCGCGGCCGATGCGAGGGCGAGCCGCCAGGTCGGCTGTTCCGACAGAAGCATCACGGCGCCACACGCGGCGATGGGCGGGACGGAGAGCTGGACCGCCGCGGCGCGCATCGCCGTGAGATGCCGCAGCGCCGCGTACCAGACCACGTAGCCCAGGCCCGACGTCAATGCGCCGGAAAGCGCGGCGAGCGCGACGCCGGCGGGCGTGACATGCAAGCGGGTGGCGAGCGCGACGCTCAGCGCGAGTGCCAGCGGCGCGGCGCGCAGGAAGTTGCCGGCGGTCGCCGCGACCGGATCGACGGGCCGGCGGCCGCGGATCGAATAGATGCCCCAGGCGATGCCGGCGGCCGTCATCAGTGCGGCGCCGCCCGGCGTCGGCGCGGCGAGCCCCGGTGACACGAGATAGACCAGGCCGCCGAGCGCCGCACCGAACCCGACCCAGCCGGTCGCGGCAAACCGTTCGCCGGCGTGCCATCCCGCCGCAAACATCGTCAGTTGCACCGCGCCGAACAGGATCAGCGCGCCGGTGGCAGCGCTGACGGTCAGATACGCAAACGAGAAGCACGTGACGTACACGAACAGCATCGCCGCAGCCGGCCAGTCGGCGGGCGGCGCGGGCCGTCGTGCCCCCGCACGCGCGACGATCGCGAGCATCAGCGCGCCGGATACGAGGCGCAGGCTGCCGAAGCTGGCCGCGTCGATCCGACCGGCCTGCAGCGCGAGTCGGCACAGCAGCGAGTTCGACGCAAAGGCGAGCATCGCGATCGACGTCAGCGCGACGACGCGCATGCCCGGCCGGACATGCAGTGCGAAGGCGGAGGCGGGCGGTCGCATCGCGGGCCTCACGCGTGGCTGGCGACGATCAGCACGGCTGCGCCGAACAATGCGACGCCGAGCGGCGCGGTGAGCGCCTGCCCCCACGACGCATTCTTCTCGAGGGCCATCAACGCGGCGAGCGCCAGCATCCAGCCGAGACTGCCGACGCCGACGACGAACATCAGCAGCATCAGCGCCCAGCAGCAACCGATGCAGAAGAGCCCGTGGCTGACGCCGAGCGCAAACGCGTGACGCATCGGCGTGCGGCCGCGCCAGCGGCTGATCACGAAACTGAAGGGCGTGCGGCACCGGTCGAGGCAGTGCGTCTTGAGTCCGCTGAACTGGAACGCGCCGGCGAGCGCGAAGACGGCCGCGCCGATCAGCCAGCCACGCCACGCGAGCGCCGGCACCCGCGCGACACCGGTCAGCAATAGCCCGTGCAGGCCATGCGCGACGAGACCGAAGCCGCTCCACGTGGCGACGTAGCCGATGCCCACGAGCGCGAGCAGGCGCGTCTGGTCGGGGCGGCTGGCGACGACGCGGGCGAACGCGTCGAACAGCGACAGCGTCGTCGGCAGCATCATCGCGAGGATCATCAGCGTCCAGCCGGCCGCGGCGAACGCGGCCGGCAGCCACAGCGTGCCGCCGGGCAGCGCGCGGCAAAGCGCGCCGAACGGCTCGGTCAACGTGCTGTCCCCGTGGTCGAGGTACCGCCCGTACGGACTGCGCGTCCACGCCCACAGGGTGAGCCAGGCGAACGCGACGAGACTCGCGAGCACGAGCGGAAACACGCGCCGGTGCAGCGACGCAGCCATGACCGTTGGCGGGCGATCGCGCTTCACGCGTCGAACAGGAACGTGCTCTGCAGCGCGTTGTGATTCTTCAGATCGACGTCGATGCCGATCGCCGCATTCTTCGACCGGTAGACGGGCGCCTTGCCGACGAACACAGGTGCGCCGGGCACGGTCGAGAACACGGTGTCCGTCAGCGTCGTCTGCGCGCCGCTCGGGCCGAGGTACGGCTCGAGTTCCGCGTGGTAGTCGGTGCCGATCGACAGCGTGCCGCGCGCCCCTTCGACATTGAACGTGATGGGGGCGCGTTCGATCGACACGACCTTGCCGATCAGTTTGGCGAGGTCGGCGATCGGGCCGCCGGCCTGGCCCGTGTAGACCTTGAGCAGCGCCTGCTCCTGCGCCTCGGACGCCGTGTCGCTGAGATAGATCGCCGCCGTCCAGTTGCCTTGCAGGATGTTGCCCGGCACGCGGCACACCGCGGCGATCGTATTGCCGCCCACGTCGACGCCGTCGATGGCGCCCTTGTCGACGTGCCACGCGACGATCGTGTCGCAGACGCCGAAATCGGGATCCTCGCCGATCCAGCACGGGCAGAGTACGCGACAGTTGCAGACCTCGAGCAGACGGCCTTCAAGGTGATAGCTCATGATTCCCTCCAGGGAGCGACGGCGATGGCACGTTGGGCTGGGTGGAGGAAGCTGACTGACGAATCGTCACCCCGCTCGGCGATGCGAACGCGAAATGCGCAGAGGAATGCGCGGAAGCGGAGACGGGATGGATGCGATAGCGCGGGCCTGAAGCGGCGTATCGATTTTCCAGTGTAGGTGTGCGGAGGCGATATGCAAGCCGTTGCCTGCTCCGACGTCGGCTGACAAGCCGGCGCGCGTGCGCTAGCATCGCGATCGGTGTCGCCGCGAGACGGCGGCCGATGCGCGACAGCGCAGCAAGCCCGACACCGGGTTCCACGACTTCAACGAACAACAAGGAGCAACCATGCGTGTCTTGACCGGTCTGCTGTGCTCGCTCGCGCTGGCGGCGAACGTCGCCCATGCGCAGGCGAATTGTGCCGACGCGACGGATCAGGCGGCGATGACGGCATGCGCCGATCGCGCGTACAAGAAATCCGACGGGGAACTGAACCGGACTTACCAGGCCGTCACCGCGCGCCTGCGCGATGCGCGGCCGCTCGCCGACAAGCTCGTGAACGCGCAGCGTGCGTGGATCGCGTATCGCGATGCCGAATGCAACTTCTCCAGCGCGAATGCCGAGGGCGGCAGTGCGTATTCGATGGTCGTGTCGACCTGCCTCGACGATCTGACGAAAGCGCGCACCGAAACGCTGAAGGGCTATCTGTCGTGCGAGGAAGGCGATCTCGCCTGCCCGGTGCCCGCCAGGTAAGCGTAGTGCGCCACCCGGCCGGGCACATGCCGCGCGGCCGGTGGCGGTGGCATACGCCGTCCAACCGCTGCCGGACGTCGTCCGTTACACGTCGTCCGTTTCGTCGAGCAGCTTGTGCCGCATCGCGTAGCGCACCAGCGCCGCTTCGTGCGGCATCTGCATCTTTTCCAGGATCCGCGTCTTGTACGTGCTGACCGTCTTCGCGCTCACGCACAGCGCGTTGGCGATCTCGGTCAGCGTCTGGCCGGCGGCGATCCGCCGGAACACGTCGAATTCGCGGTCGGACAGCCGCTGGTGCGGCAGCGTCTCGGCCGGCTCGTTCAGGCTCTGCGCGAACTGCTCGGCCATCGCGAGGCTCACGTAGACGCCGCCCGATGCCACCTTCGTGACCGCGCCGACCAGCTCGGCGCTCGCGCTTTCCTTCGTCAGGTAGCCCGACGCGCCGGCGCGGAACGCGCGCACCGCGTATTGCTGCTCCGCGTGCATGGTCAGCACGAGGACGCGCAGCGCGGGCTTCTCGTCCTTGATCTGCTTGATGAGTTCGACGCCGTTGCGGCCCGGCATCGACAGGTCGAGCACGAGCACCTGCGCGGGCGTGGCGCGCACGAGCGCGATCGTCGACGGGCCGTCGCAGGCTTCGCCGGCCACCTCGAATCCGGTGGCGTTCTGGAGGATGTGCCGCAGACCGTCGCGTACGAGCGTATGGTCGTCGGCGATGAGCACCTTGATCATGAGATGAGCGTTTCCTGTTGGACGGTACTGAGCGGGAAGGCGACGGTGATCGAGAAACCGCGCGCGAGCGCGGTGTCGATCGTCACGGTGCCGCCCAGCATGTGGGCGCGTTCGCGAATGCCGATCAAGCCGAACGATTTGTCTTCGTGGGCCGGGCCGCCGGGCGCCGAGCCGCGGCCGTTGTCCGCGACGCGCAACACGCAGAAGCCGTCCTCGACGTCGAGCCGCAGCGCGACGCGGGTCGCATCCGCGTGGCGCGCGACGTTCGTCAGCGCTTCCTGGACGATCCGGAACAACGTGGTCGCGCCCGCACTGGTGAACGTGAGGCCGCCGGTTTCGATGTGCCGTTCGACATCGATCCCGTAGCGGTTCGTGAAATCGTTCGCGAGCCATTCGATCGCGGGCACGAGGCCGAGATCGTCGAGCATCACGGGTCGCAGGTCGGCAGCGATGCGCCGCACCGACGCAACCGTCGCGTCGATCAGCCGCCGCATGCCCTGAAGGTGCGTCTGCACGTCCTCGTCGGGCTGCGTGCGGCCGGGCACGCGCAACTGCTGCTCGACCACCGACAGATCCATCTTCAGCGCGGTGAGCTGCTGGCCGAGGTCGTCGTGCAACTCGCGCGCGATGCGGGTCTTTTCCTCTTCGCGCACGTTCTGCAGGTTCGCCGACAGTTCGCGCAACTCTTCGCGCGACAGCTTCAGCGCGTTCTCCGCGCGCTGGCGCTCGGTGATGTCGCGCAGCATCACCGTATAGAGCTTGCCCGACGCGTCGCGGATCTGCGAGATCGACGCTTCGATCGGGAACTCCTCGCCGTTGGCGCGCAGCCCGAACAGCACCCGCTGGCGGCCCATCTGCCGCTCGGACACGCCCGTCACGCCGAACTGGTCGACGTGCTTCGCATGCGCGGCGCGGAACCGTTCGGGGATGAAGCGCGACAGCGGCGCACCGATCGCCTCCATCGCGGACACGCCGAACACCTGCTCGGCCATCGGATTGAAGATCACGACCGTCTGCTTTTCGTCGATCGTGATGATCGCTTCCATCGACGAACGGATGATGCCCATCATCCGCGCTTCGTTGAGGATGCCGCGGCTGCTCGCGCCCGAATCGGCGGCGCCGGAACGGCCGCGCAACAGCGCGTGGACGAGCACCGCGAACGCGATCGACGCGATCAGCCCCGCGGCGAGCACGGTGCCGGCCGCGCGTTGTGCGCCGGTCGCGCTCGGGCG
>NZ_JAAGPE010000714.1:0-882 GCF_017104605.1 Burkholderia sp. Ac-20384
CCGACACCGACGATCGCGCCGGTGATCGTGTGCGTGGTCGACACCGGAATGCCGAGGAACGACGCGAGGAACAGCGTCATCGCACCGCCGGTTTCCGCACAGAAGCCACCGACCGGCTTGAGCTTCGTGATCTTCTGGCCCATCGTGCGGACGATGCGCCAGCCACCGAACAGCGTGCCGAGGCCCATCGACAGGTAGCACGCGCCGATCACCCAAGCAGGCGGCGCATCGGCGGTCGCCGACGCATAGCCCGACGCGATCAGCAGCATCCAGATGATGCCGATCGTCTTCTGCGCGTCGTTGCCGCCGTGGCCGAGGCTGTACAGCCCGGCCGACAGCAGCTGCAGCCGGCGGAACCGCCGGTCGACCTTGCTGGGCGCGGTACGGAAATACAGCCACGACACGCCGAGCATGAACAGCGAGCCGAGGATGAAGCCGAGCAGCGGCGAGATGAAGATGAACGCGATGGTCTTCAGCAGCCCGTCGATGTTCAGCGAACTCCAGCCCGACTTGGCGAGCGCCGCGCCGACGAGGCCGCCGATCAGCGCATGCGACGAGCTCGACGGGATCCCGTAGTACCACGTGATCACGTTCCAGCCGATCGCACCGACGAGCGCACCGAACACGACGTAGTGGTCGACGATCTCGGGATCGATCGTGCCTTTACCGACGGTCTGCGCGACTTTCAGGTGGAAGATGAAATACGCGATGACGTTGAACGCCGCCGCGAACACGACGGCCTGCTGGGGCTTCAGCACCCCGGTGGACACGACGGTGGCGATCGAGTTCGCCGCGTCGTGAAAGCCGTTCATGAAGTCGAATACGAGCGCGACGAGCACCAGCGTCGCGACCATCCATAGGGCGAGTTGTATCGAATGCATC
>NZ_JAAGPE010000715.1:0-703 GCF_017104605.1 Burkholderia sp. Ac-20384
TCGGTGCGCGACGAACTGGCCGCGCTGGGCAGCGGGCTGCGCGGCACGCTGACGCTCGACCTGCTGACGGACGAAGGGCGTGCGCGCAGCCGCGTGCTGCACCGGCTGGCGCTGCTGCGCGTGCCCGGCATCGTGCGCCGCCAGGGCGCGCAACTGGCGATGTCGGGTGAGCGCGACGAGGTCTGGCAGCTCGGCGAGCCGCTCGAGCAGCAGGCGGCGCTGATCGAAGCCGGTGCGTGGGGCGCGACGCTGGCTGACGCGGCACGCGCGCGGCTCGAGGACGAATTGCGCCAGGCCGGCGGTCGCATCGCACCGCTCGCGGATGGCCTAAACCGTGCCGCGTGGGCCGGACTGGCGGCACTGAGCGACCAGTTGCTGGATACGCTGCGTGATGCAGTCGCGCGCGAACAGCGCTTCGAGTCGCTCGCACCGGCGCTCGGCAACCTGTACACGCTGCTGCGTCATGGCCATCTGCTCGGCATGAACGATGCGCCGGTGTTGCGGATCGTCGTCGAAGCCGGTTTCGATCGCGCGCTATGGTTGCTGGAGCCGGCCGCCGCGCTGGCGCCGGCCGATCTCGATGCGCATGTGCAGGGGCACGTCGCGCTGCGCCGGATCGTGGCCGATGTGCTGGCCGGCGCCGATGGTGATGCTCATGCGCCGCTCACGATCGAACCGTTGCGCGCGCTGGCCGTCTGGCGGC
>NZ_JAAGPE010000716.1:0-745 GCF_017104605.1 Burkholderia sp. Ac-20384
GTCCGCGGCGAGTGGCGTACCGGGCGCGTCGGGCGCACATGCCGCGTCGGCTGCCGGCGCTGCCAGCGCCGCAACGCCGGGCCCCGCGACGAACGGCGTGAAGTTCAGCGCGCCGCCGTCCGGCGACCTGCAGTACGACACGTTCTACAACGGCATGCAGAACATGATCGGCACGATCCGCTGGCGCACCGACGGGCACACCTACGACCTGTCGGTGTCGATGCCCGTGCCGTTCGTCGGCCCGTTCACCTACCGCAGCGAAGGCCGCATCGACGCGTTTGGCGTCGCGCCCGACCGCTACGTCGAGAAGCGCGGCAAGCGGCCGGAAGACATCGCGATCTTCAACCGCGAGATCCGGCAGGTCGTGTTCACGCGCACGCCGAACAACGCGCCGCTGCCCGACGGCGTGCAGGACCGCTTCAGCATGCTGATGCAGCTGTCGGGGCTCGTGCGCGGCAATCCGTCGGCGTACAAGCCGGGCGTCACGCAGCAGTTCTTCGTGATCGACAACAACAGCGGCGAGACCTGGCCGATCACCGTGATCGGCGACGAGCAGGTGCAGACGCAGGCCGGCATCATCGGTGCGCGGCACTTCATGCGCCTGCCGCGGCGCGACGGCGATACGCGCCGCATCGACATGTGGCTCGCGCCGTCGCTCGGCTGGCTGCCCGCGCGGCTCGTGCAGTCCGAACCGAACGGCGCGCAGATCGAGCTGTTGTGGCATGGCCGGCTCGCGGCGCCGGAC
>NZ_JAAGPE010000717.1:0-849 GCF_017104605.1 Burkholderia sp. Ac-20384
GACTGGATCGAAGGCTATTACAATCGACAGCGCATGCACACGTCGATCGACTACTGCACTCCCGTCGAATACGAAACCGTACGCGCTGCTGCATGACATGCTGTACGTGAAAACGAGGCAGGGTCACCTTGCTGACCGGCTTCAAATGCAGCGATAGCGTACGGCCTTCTCCTTCCGGCCATTCCACCCGCTCTAACCGATAGCCCGTCCAGTAGCCCAGTGCCTGAAGTGCCTTGCGATCGAGCAATTGCTCCTCCTGACGTCCTTAAAGTCAGGCGTCAGGTTACGCAATCCCCCTCAAACGCTCCACGGTTTCCCGCGATGAACCAAAAAGAAGCCCCGTTATCCGAGTGGATTTCGGGGCTTGAAAGTTGGCGGCTGACGCCGAGGAAGCGGGTACGCCAGCCGCGCTGCTCTCACAGCCCGGCGAAGATAGCAGCGGCTCGCTGGCGTTCTGGTTCGTTGCTTCGCGAGATTGGACGGAAGTTCGCATCGAGATGCAAAAGAAAAACCCGGCGATTGTTCCAGCGATCCCAGGCGGGGACCTATCCGTTATTTCGTGGGCGGTGCATATCATGACGTGTAAAGGCCATGGATATGCCGATGAAGAAGAAAAGACGAACTGTAGCGCGTCAGGCAGCGGCCCGAGGGCCGCTGCCTGAACTGCCCAAGGAACTGCTGGACCAGCTGGTCAAGGGACCGATGACTCCGGCCGAGGTGCAGGACCTGATGCTGGCGTTCAACAAGGCGGTCATCGAGCGCGCGATGGGCGCGGAGATGAATCTGCATCTGGGCTACCCTCCGGGCCAGCCCAAGCCGCCCGGGCAGGTCAACGAGCGCAACGGCGCC
>NZ_JAAGPE010000718.1:0-844 GCF_017104605.1 Burkholderia sp. Ac-20384
GGCCCCGCTGAACGGCCTGCCGCGCCTCGATGCCGGCGAGCCAGCGCTCGACGTGCGGGTAGCCGGCCAGGTCGAGATCGAGTTCGGGCGCCGTGCGCAGCCACGGAAACGCGGCGATGTCGGCAATCGAGTAGCGCGGCGACGCGAGATACGCCGATTCCGCCAGGCGGCCGTTCACGACCCCATAGAGGCGCCGCGCCTCGTTCCGGTAGCGCTCGAGCGCTTGCGCATTGACCGTCTTCGATGCATGCAGGAACCACCAGAGCTGGCCGAGCATCGGCCCGATCCCGCCGATCTGGAAGTGCAGCCATTGCTGGACGGCCGTGCGCTCGGCCAGCGTGTCAGGGTGCAGAACGCCCGTCTTCGCGGCGAGATAGCCGAGGATCGCGCCGGATTCGAACACGGTCAGCCCGGCATCGTGGTCGACGATGGCCGGGATCTTGCCGTTCGGGTTGATCGCGAGGAACGCCGGACTGCGCTGCTCGCCGGCGGACAGGTCCACGTGTACGCGGTCGTAGGCGAGCCCGGCCTCTTCCAGGTAAATGGCGATCTTGTGTCCGTTCGGCGTGTCGGCCGTATGGAACGTGAGGGGATGCGTCGAGATCATGTCGGTCCTTGTCTTCCGGTTATCGTTGCAACTACAATCGTTGCAATTGCAATCCTACGCCGGAACCGATAGCCCCGGCGACATGCCAGTACTCGAAGGAGGGACATGCAGACTGCGCGATCCGGTCCGCCTGTGCGGACACCCGACACCCGCCGCGCCGCGGCGGCCTGCCTCGAAAGGCTGCTGACGCAGCGGCTCGCGCCGCGTGGCCGCGCGGTGTCGCCGCTCGGCGCGATG
>NZ_JAAGPE010000719.1:0-837 GCF_017104605.1 Burkholderia sp. Ac-20384
GCAGCACTGGCCGAGGCTCGGGCCGAGCGCGAGCCGCTCGAGCCGGCGCGCGTGCGGCACGTGCGCGCCATCCTTCAGCAGATGCCGCGCGATCTCGATCGCCTTCCATTCCAGATGACCGCCGCCGATCGTATGGCGGGCCATGTCGCGCGTGACGAGCATCTTGGTGCCGGCTTCGCGCGGCGCTGAGCCATCGGTGTGCGCGACCGTCACGAGCACGGCCGCTTCGCCATGTGCGAGCAGTTGCTGCAGATCGCCGAGCCAGGCTTCCATCAGCACGCTCCGTTCGGGACGACGTGGCACGGCACGCGGCGCGGGCTGGCGAGCGTGGCGGCAACGATGACGGACGGGAGCGGAGCGGGCCGGCCGCACGGCCGATGCGGTGCGGCGGCAGCGCGCGAACGGCGCGCGCGGACGGTACCGCCGGATGCGCGGACGCCATGAGGGTGACGGATGCGGATGGTTTGCGTTGTCATGATGAATCCAGTCGACATTGCGGATCGGGCGCGCGTTACGCAGGGGTGGTGAGACCGCCTGGCCTCGCGCACGTAGATCGCCATCCAGTCACGAAGATAGCACCGCGGGGCGACGGGAACATCGCGGGGCGGTGATCCGGGCTATCAGGAGGCGATCATGTCGATCATAGGCCCGCCGCGCGGGATCAGGGCGCCGATGCGTGATCATCGGGCCGAAACGCAGGCGTGGCGGGGCAGGGCGCGGAAGTCGCGCGATGCGCGTTCGCCCGGAGATCCGGGCGGCGGCGGAGTAGGTGTTTACGCTTGACGGGCCGGATGCGGCCCGCCGGGCTGGGCCGGCGAGTGCGCCGGGGCCAGGCGG
>NZ_JAAGPE010000720.1:0-836 GCF_017104605.1 Burkholderia sp. Ac-20384
CGACGCCTGAAGATTCGCTACGAACGCTATGCTCATATCCACGAGGCCTTCCTATCTTTGGCTTGCGCCTTGATTTGCTGGACGCGTCTAAAACCTCTGGTTAACTAATTTCGCAACAGCTTCTTAGGCGTGCAAGCAGGGTTGTCTGAAAAACTAGCCATAAATGTCGTTGCAAAGGCCTTGGGCGGCGTCGATACTCGGTCGCGATATGCAGTGCTCGATACTGAGCGGGCGCGTGTGACACCGGTCGGCCCGTGCGTGCGGTGCTTGCCGGAGCGTGTGAGCGCGCCAAGGCCGGCTGGGTATATGTGGATGCGGGCTGATGCGCTGGCGTCCCACCGCGGCAGACATGCGATATGCGAAAAATTTGCCTTTGGCGCCGTGCGTCGCGGTAGTGACGCCATTCGCCGCAGGCGCCCGACTTGTTCGTGCACTGATCGCTCTTCCCCGCTATACCGGCCCCGGAGGCTGAATGATCACCCTCAAAATCAACGGCGAAACCCGCTCGGTCGACGCCCCAGACGACATGCCCTTGCTCTGGGTGCTGCGCGACGTCGTCGGCCTCACCGGCACGAAGTTCGGCTGCGGGATCGCGCAATGCGGCGCGTGCACCGTGCATCTCGACGGTGTCGCCGCGCGTTCGTGCGTGCTGCCGGTCGCGGCGGTCGCGGGCCGCAAGATCACGACGATCGAAGCCGTCGGCGCGACACCGGCCGGCCACAAGGTCCAGCAGGCGTGGCGCGAGCTCGACGTCGTCCAGTGCGGCTACTGCCAGTCGGGGCAGGTGATGGCCGCCACCGCGCTGATCGCGTCGAACCCGAACCCGAGCGACGCCG
>NZ_JAAGPE010000721.1:0-835 GCF_017104605.1 Burkholderia sp. Ac-20384
CCGGCGGCGCGGTGAACGGGCTCGAACTGCGCATCGCGGGCGCGGCCGCCGGCGGCGATCGCACGCACAAGACGATCGTCGCGCGGCTCGCCGCGCGCGGCCGGCACGCGTACCAGGCCGTCGTGATTGCCGACGGGCCGCTGACGCAGGAGCAGCTCGACCAGTTTTTCGGGTCGTTCAAACTCGACTGACGGCGGCCGGAGAGGGCGCTCAGACACTCTGTGACAACTGAAAGTTCATTCGCAGCTTTCGACGCTAGTCGCCGGATTTTGCGAGGTTTTTTCGACTATCCACAGCGCATGTGGATAACTTTGTTGAAAAGTTGCCCGGATTTCCCGCCAAGCCGCGCGGGACGGCCTTCCGGCCCGTTTGGTCGCTCGCTCGCATTTTGAGAAAAATCAATTAAAACAACGAGATACGGATTCCGTGCTGCAAAGGTCCCGCCGAGCCCCGATCCGGGGCCGGATTCGTGAAATTGTGCATAAGTCAAGTCTTGACAGCCGGATTTTGTCCTCCGAGGGCGTTCAGAGCGCCGTCAGCGCACGCCGGTAGCGGATCGCTTCGGCGATCTGCGCAGCCGTCGGCAGCGGGTCGCCGGCCAGGTCGGCGATCGTCCGCGCGACCTTCAGCACGCGGTAATACGCGCGCGCCGACCAGCCGAAGCGCTCGCCGGCCTCGCGCAGCAGCCGTTCGCCTTCGTCGGTCGGCCGGCACAGGTCGTCCGTCTCGCGGCCGCTCAGCATGTGATTCGTCTTGCCCTGCCGATCGAGTTGCAGCGCACGCGCCTGCGCAACCCGCGCCGCGACCGCGGCACTCGGCTCGCCGGGCGCCGATG
>NZ_JAAGPE010000722.1:0-628 GCF_017104605.1 Burkholderia sp. Ac-20384
TTGAGGATGTAACCGTGAACAAACTCGCTCTTGCGCTCGCACTTTCCGCAACGGCCCTCGCCGCGTGCTCGACCGCATCCGGCCCGACCTTCAGCGCCTCCGAACTGCAGCCGCGCGACGGCGTGCGGACCTTCCAGGTGAACTGCAGCGGCCTGCTGTCGGGCCCGCAGACCTGCATGAAGGCCGCCCGCAAGATTTGTGGCGAAGAGCCGGTGCGCGCCGTCGACTCGGCCCGTGCGCTGCGCGACAAATCCGATCCCACGACGCTCGTGTTCCAGTGCGGCGCGGCACCGGCCGAAGCGGCGTCGGCCACCGCGCCGGCCGCTGCCGCCGTCGAACAGGTGAACCTGTCGGGCGACGCGCTGTTCGCGACCGATCACGCGACGCTCACTCCGACTGCGCGCGAATCGCTCGACCGGTTGCTGAGCGAGCGCGCCGACCACACGTACTCGCAGGTGAGCGTCACCGGCTTTACGGATTCGGTGGGCAGCGACGACTACAACCTCGCGCTGTCGAAGCGCCGCGCCGAATCCGTCGCGACGTACCTGAAGGCGCACGGCCTGAAGACCGACTCGCTGACGGTCACGGGCCGCGGCAAGGCCGATCCGGTCGCGTCCAACGCGACGCC
>NZ_JAAGPE010000723.1:0-707 GCF_017104605.1 Burkholderia sp. Ac-20384
TACCTCGAGCGTGACCGTGCGTGCGCGCGCCGGCGCATCCGGTGCGCTCGCGGGCGCCTTCGCGCGCTGGAATTCGGAACCGACCGCCAGCACGCGCGCGCGCCGCACCACCGTCTCGGCTTCGAACGTGCCGGGCGACGTCGCCGAGCCGCCGATCTGCTGCGTCAGCAACACGTCGACGAAGTCGCCCGGCTGGATCAGCCCCGCGTTGCCCGACACGTCGTCGACCGGCACCGAGATCGCGCGCATGCCCGGCTGCAGCGCGGCCGCAAGAAAATCCGGCGCGCCCGCCGGTATCACGTTCTCGACGCGAATCGGTGCGCCCGCACCGACGTGGTTGCGCAGCAGCGCGCCCTTCAGGTCCGCGCCCGGCTGCGACTCGACGAATGCGCCAGCCGGCACCTGTGCGCGCGGCATGCGCTTCCATGCCAGATCGTTGTCGCGCAGCAGCAGCCCTTCCGGCAGATCGGCGGCAGCGACCCGCACGCGCGCCTGATCCGTTTCGGTGGCCACCGACGGCGTCGATGCGGCGACGTACAGTTCGCGCAGGATGAACGCACCGATGCCGGCGGCAACGACGAGCACAGCCAGTCTCAGCGGTTTGGGCATGGCGGCGTGCGTCCCCCCGGCTAGGTAAGCGAAACCGTGTGTGGAAACGACGCCCAGACGGCCAGCGTGCCGCCGAGCGCGAGCGCAACGCCGTACGG
>NZ_JAAGPE010000072.1:0-37904 GCF_017104605.1 Burkholderia sp. Ac-20384
CGCGGCGCCAGCGCTGCCGGCCGATGCCGGCGCGTCCGGTGGCGTGCGGATCGTGCGCACGCGGCCGAAGGTCGTGCTGCTGTGGGCATCGCAGACCGGCAACATCGAATCGTTGACCGAGGATTACGCGACGCAACTGATGAACGCGGGCTTCGAGATTCGTACTGCATGCATGTCCGACTATCCGGTGGCGTCGCTCGCCGGTGCGCAATACGTGCTGTTGATGACGAGCACGTTCGGCGACGGCGATGCGCCCGACAACGGCAGCGAATTCTGGGAAGCGCTGCAGGCCGGCAGCGCCGCGCGCCTCGACGGCGTGCACTTCGCGGTGCTCGCGTTCGGCGATCGCAACTACGACCAGTTCTGCGGCCACGGCCGCCGGCTCGACGCGCGGCTCGCGGAACTCGGCGCGGCGCGTCTCTGCGCACGCGTCGATTGCGACGTCGAATTTCAGCGCGACGCCGACCAGTGGCTCGAACGCGTCGTCGCGCGGATCAAGGAGGCCGACGCCGCGCTGCACGCGGTGCCGACCGGCGGGATGAGCCCGTCGGGGCTGTTGCCGACGAAGGCGCATCCGGCGCCGTCGAAGCTCGTCGCGAACCTGCGGCTCAACCGTCCGGGCGCGGCCAAGGATACGCGCTGCGTGTCGCTGTCGACCGAAGGCGCGAACCTCGAATACGAAACCGGCGACGCGCTCGGCGTGTGGCCGACCAATTGTCCGGAGCTGGTCGACGAACTGCTGTCCGTCACCGCGCTGAAGGCCGACTCACCCGTGTCGGTGGCGGGCGTCGGCGACGTGCGCCTCGGCGACGCACTCGCGCGTCACTTCGACATCACGCGCCCGCATCCGGACACGCTTGCCTTCATCGCGTCGCGCAGCGCGAACGGCGCGCTGAAGTCGCTGCTCGGCGACGAGCGCAAGGGCGACCTGAAGCAATGGCTGTGGGGGCAGCAGCTTGCGGACGTGCTGCACGAGTTTCCGGTCGAGCTGTCAGGCACGGAGCTGGTCGGGATGCTCAAGCGCATGCAGCCGCGCCTCTATTCGATCGCGTCGAGCCCGAGCGCGCACCAGGGCGAGATCCACCTGACCGTGTCGGCCGTGCGCTATCACAATGGCCGGCGCGCACGCAAAGGCGTGGCGTCGACGTTCCTCGCCGATCGCGCGGACGACGGCCGCGTGCCGGTGTTCGTGCAGAAGTCCGCGCATTTCCGACCGCCGGTGAACGGCGACGTGCCGATCGTGATGGTCGGCCCCGGTACCGGCGTCGCGCCGTTCCGCGGCTTCCTGCACGAGCGGCAGGCGCGCGGCGCGCGCGGGCGCAACTGGCTGTTCTTCGGCGAGCAGCACGCGCAGACCGACTTCTACTACGGCGACGAACTGGGCGCGATGCACGACAGTGGCTTCCTGACGCGGCTCGACCTCGCGTTCTCGCGCGACCAGGCCGACAAGATCTACGTGCAGGACCGGATGCGCGAGCAGGGTGCCGAGCTGTTCGCGTGGCTGGAGGAAGGCGCGCACTTCTACGTGTGCGGCGATGCCGCGCGGATGGCGAAGGACGTCGACACGGCGCTGAAGGCGGTGGTCGCCGAGCACGGCGGGATGTCGGACGAAGCCGCGAACGACTACGTCGCACGGCTTTCGAAGGCGCGGCGCTACATGCGGGACGTGTACTGAACTGAAGGCACGAGCGGCGGCGCGTTGTCCGCCGCTCCGTCGCTCTGCCGGCAGGTTACTGCTGCCGCTCCCACGCGTGCGCCTGTTCGGTGCGCACGAATGCTTCCGACGACTCTGGCAGCAGGTTGCGGAACGCGCCGCCGTCGCTGTCGATCACGTCGACCATCTTCGCGATCATTTCCTCCGGGTCGTGCTGTTCGAGCGGGAACGTCAGCCGCTCGGGCGTCACGGTATGGACGGCCGGATCGCGCCAGCGTCGCGTCGTTTCCATCATCCGGTCGTTGAAGCCCGTGCTGTACGGGCCGGGGTTCACGACCGCGACCTTGATCCCGTGCGGCACGAGTTCCGCGTGCATCGCCTCGGCTACCGATTCGACCGCATGCTTCGACGCGCAATAGGCGCCCGTGAACGGCCCCGTGATCAGGCCCGCGATCGACGACACGAACACGATCTTGCCGTGCCGGCGCGCGAGCATGCCGCGCGCAATCTGCTGCGTGAGTTCGAGCGGCCCGAACACGTTGACGTCGAACAGCTCGCGGACGATCTCGACTGGCAGGTCCACCAGCGCGCCGGCTTCGCCGACGCCTGCGTTGTTCACGAGCACGTCGATGTCGAGCTCGGCCGCACGGGTGCGATCGTGCGCCGACGTGACGTCGAGCTTGATCGCGCGCAGCGAGGTGCCGCGCTGCGTGGCGGCGGCCGTCAGTGCGTCGATTTCGGCGGTGACGCGTACGCCGGCCGTCACGTCGTGACCGCGTTCGGCGAGGCGCAGCGCGACTTCACGGCCGAAGCCGGTGCCTGCGCCGGTGATGAGGATGCGTTTCGATGCCATGTGCTTACCTTGTGGAGTGGACGGTTGCCGGAAAGCGGTCGCGGCAGTGTTGCGCGATCGCGGTGTCGTCATCGACGCTGCCGCCCGAGATGCCGATCGCGCCGACGCAGTGCCCGTCGCCGTCGACGAGCGGTTCGCCGCCGCCGAACGTGACGAGCCCGCCGTGGCTGTGTTCGATGCCGCGTAGCGGGCCGTCGCCCGACAGCGCACCGAGGGCGCCGGTCGAGGCGCGGAAGCGGACTGCCGTCAGCGCCTTGCGTTGTGCGAGATCGATCGCGCCGAGAAAGCAGTCGTCGGTGCGCGCGAACGCGAGCAGGTTCGCACCGGCATCGACGATCGCGACGGCGATGCCGGCGACCTGCAGCGAGGCGGCATGCGCCAGTGCCGCGTCGATCGTGCGGCGGGCGGCCGCGAGCGGCAATGCGGCGGTGAGCGGGTTCATGCGAGGCTCCGGTGGGATGACAGTGCCAGTGTAGGCAGTTGCGGTATATGGGAGAATCCGCATTCCGCTCGAAGGCGTTTCAAGTTTTTTTAATGATGAGCAGACGCGATCCAATGGCCGGGCTGCACGTGTTCATGACCGTCGCGACGGCCGGCAACTTCACGCGGGCCGCCGCCGCGCTCGGCCTGACGCCGGCGGCCGTCAGCCTCGCGATCGGGCAGCTCGAGGGCGAGCTGAACGTGAAGCTGTTCAACCGCAGCACGCGCGGCGTAAGCCTAACCGAAGCCGGCCAGCGCTACTGGCGGCAGACGGAGCCCGCGTACCGGCAGGTCATGCAGGCACGCGACGAGCTGAAGGATGCGCGCAGCGAGCCGAACGGGTTGTTGCGCGTGACCGCGCTGCCGCTGGCGCGGACGCTCGTCATCGCGCCGGTGCTCGCCACGTTCCGCGAGCGCTACCCGAAAGTCCGGCTCGAGATCCGCTACGAGAACGAACTGGTCGATATCGCGAAGGACGGGTTCGATGCGGGGATTCGCCTGGCCGACCGGCTGCAGCCGGGCATGATCGGCGTGCGGATCGCCCCGGCGTTGACGTGCGCGCTGGTGGCGTCGCCCGGTTATCTGGCGCGGTATGACGCGCCGGCGTCGATTGCCGACCTCGAGCGGCATGCGTGCATCCGTTTCCGGTTCTCGGAGAGCGGGCGCCTGCACAAATGGCCGTTGCGTGACGGGCAGCGCGACGTCGATCTCGATCCGGACGGCGTGTTCGTGACGAACGACGCCGACGCGGTGATCGACGCGGCGCGCGCAGGTGTCGGCATTGCATTCGCGTTCATGCGCGAGCGGATCGAGCAGGATTTGCGCGACGGCACGCTTGTCGAGGTGCTGCCCGGTGCGTGCCGCACGCTGCCGCCGATGTGGCTGTACTACGTCAATCGCAAGCACGTGCCGGCCAAGCTGCGTGCATTCATCGACGTGCTGCGCGAACGAAACGGCGCGGACGACGCGTAGTCGTATCGTCCGGCCGACTGCAGCGATGGGTTCGGCGGCGCATGATGGCGGCTCCAGCCACGAGAAGCCATGGAGTCGCGTCATGACGGCATTCCCGTATTTCCCGATCCGAACCCTTGCAATCGCTGCAGCGCTGGCCGGTGCCGCGATCTGCAGCGCACCGGCCATCGGCCAGACATCGACCGTGCCGGCCGGTTCGGCCGCCGCGACGCTCGACAACGCGGTACTGCTCACGGTATTCCTGAAACACGACCAGTCGCGCCCGCTTGCCGAGCTGAATGCGCAACTCGCGAAGCAGGGCTTCTACAAGGCGTTTCCACCGCCGGGCGTGGAGGTGGTGAGCTGGACCGTGACGATGGGGATCGGGCAGATCGTCGTGCTGCGGTTGCCGGCGTCGCGGCTGCGCGAGGTCAATCGCGTGCTCGAGGATACGGCGTGGGGTGCGTACCGGACGGAGTTCTACCCGACTTACGACTACAAGGCGATCGGGTTGGGGGAGCATGAGCGGGCGAAGTAATGGGGTCCGTGTGTTCCCGGGGCGAGAGACGGTCGGCACCCGCCACTCTGATCAACTCGTCCCCATTTCTGAAGTGCGCTGCCGGCCCGTGAATCCGTCCTCGTCGACGCAGCCCGACCGGGAGAATTTCTCCCAATTCCGCTACCGGTCATTCATCCGATGAAAAAACCGTGACGGTTCCCGGTATGATGCGCACCTTGCGTTCGTCGGACGCACTATTTTTGATGCGATTTTGATGTGCGAGGCGCCACAAAACCGCACAATCCGAACCTGAAAGATTCTGTAATATAAATTCCGTATACTCGTAAGTTCTGATCCAGGCGCCGTGTGCCATTTCCTTCGGCCGACCGCCCACGCAGAACAACCAGATACGTCGCCGCCTGGCCGTCTTGCGCCGCGACACGCTATGCACCACCACTGAACACTCTATGTCTTCCCGCCACTCTGGTTCGCCCGGCCGCGCCGCGGCGGTGATCGCCCGTGTCCGGGCGCTGATCCGCCATGAGCGTGTGCTGTCGCCGCTGCTCGCGCTCGGCATCGGCCTGCTGCTGATCGTGGTTTTCCAGCACCTGTCGGAATCCGTCGACTACCGGTCGGTGATCCGCCAGCTGCGTCACATGTCCGCCGGCGAGTGGGGCGCGTCGCTGGGCGCGACGGCCCTCAGCTATCTTGCGCTCGTCGCGCGCGACGCGGTCGGCCTGCGCTATGTCGCCGCGAAGGTGCCGCGCGTCGCGTTGTGGATCGGCGCGATCGCCGGGTCCGCGCTCGGTAACGCGACCGGCTTCGGCGCGCTGACGGGCGGCGCGGTGCGCGCACGCGTGTACGGCGTGTCGGGCGTCACGCCTGCGCAGATCGGCCGGATGACGGTGTTCACGAGCGGCACGCTGGCGCTCGCGATGGTGTTGATGACGGCGGTCGGCATGGTCTGCGTGCCGGAAGCGCTCGCCGCGATGCTGCACGTCGCGCCCGGCGTGCTGACGTGGACCGGCGCGGCGCTGCTCGTGGTGCTGGCCGCGATGGTCGTGATGTGCGGCAACACCGCGCGCCCGGTCGTCACGCGCTTCAAGTGGCTGTCGTTCGACGTGCCGGCGCGGCGCGATCTCGTCGCGCAGGTCGTCTATGCGGTGCTCGACGTCGTCGCGGCGGGCCTGACGCTGTGGGTGCTGCTGCCGGCCGCACCGGTCGGCTTCCCGACCTTCATTACTATTTACGCCGCGGCGTTGCTGCTCGGGATGATCGGCCATACGCCGGGCGGGATCGGCGTGTTCGAAGCCGCGATGGTCTTCACGCTCGGTCGCGAAGTGCCGCCGCACGCGATGGTCGCCGCGCTGATCGCGTATCGCGCAATCTATTTCGGCGTGCCGCTCGTGCTGTCGGCCGGCCTGCTGGCCGGTTTCGAAGGCCGCGCGCTGCGGCGCCGGCTCGTGACGCGGCAGGCCGTGCGCGTGTCGCAGCTCGCGCCGGTGTTCCTGAGCCTCGTGACGTTCGCGGTCGGCGGGATGCTGGTGATCTCGAGCGCGACGCCCGCGTTCTGGCACCGGATCGCGATCCTGCGCCACCTCGTGCCGCTGTGGGTGCTCGAAGGCTCGCAGGTGATCTGCAGCGTGCTCGGCGTCGCGCTGCTGTTCGTCGCGCGCGGGCTGCTGCGCCGCCTCGACGGCGCCTGGTGGATGACCTTCGCGCTGACGCTCGCCAGCCTCGCGCTGTCGCTGGCGAAGGGTCTCGCGTTCGTCGAGGCCGGCGTGCTCGGCACGCTGCTCGTGCTGCTGCTCGTCAGCCGTCGCCGCTTCAACCGCCATTCGTCGCTGCTGGCCGAGCGCTTCACGGTGAGCTGGTTCGTGTCGGTCGCGATGGTACTGATGCTGGCCGTATGGGTGCTGTTCTTCGCGTTCCGCGACGTGCCGTACACGCGCGAGCTGTGGTCGCATTTCTCGTTCGACGCGCGTGCGCCGCGGGCGCTGCGCGCGACGCTCGCGTCCGGCGTGTTCGTCGCGCTGTTCGCGCTGTGGCAATTGCTGCGCCCGGCGCCGGGCCGTTTCGTGAAGCCTGCGGAGCAGGACCTGTCGGATGCGGAACGGATCATCCGCGCGCAGGAATGCAGCGATGCGGGCCTCGCGCTGATGGGCGACAAGTCGTTCCTGTTCTCGGAGTCCCGCCAGGCATTCCTGATGTATGCGAAGAACGGCCGCACGTGGGCCGCGCTGCACGACCCGGTCGGGCCGCGCGAGGAGTGGCCGGCGCTGATCAGCAAGTTCATCGCGCTTGCCCACGCGCATAGCGGCCGTGCGGCGTTCTACCAGGTGCGTGCGAACGCGCTGCCGCTGTATCTCGACGCGGGGCTCACGCTGATGAAGCTCGGCGAGGAAGCGCATATCGCGCTCGACCGGTTCGACCTGAAAGGCTCGAACCGCTCGCATCTGCGCTACGCGCTGCGCCGCGGCGACAAGGACGCGCTGACGGTCGAGGTGATCGCGCCGAGCGACGTGCCGGCCGCGCTGCCGGCGCTGCGCGACATCTCGGACGGCTGGCTCGACAGCCGCGACGCGCGCGAGAAGAGCTTCTCGGTCGCCGCGTTCCACGACGGCTATCTGGCGACGCAGTCGGTGATGCTCGTGCGGCAGGCCGACAAGCCGATCGCGTTCGTCACGTTCATGACGACCGACCTCAATACCGAGGCGACGGTCGGCGTGATGCGCCATCTGCCGGACGCGTCGCCGTACGCGATGGAATATCTGTTTACGCAGCTCGCGCTGCATCTGAAGGAAGCGGGTTTCCGCAAGCTGAGCCTGGGCATCGCGCCGTTCTCGGGGATGGGGGCGGCGAAGATGCCGTCGCCGTTGCACCGGATCGGCCTGATGGTCTGGCGCTTCGGCGGCCGCTTCTACAACTTCCGCGGCTTGCGCGCATTCAAGAGCAAGTTCGAACCGCACTGGGAGCCGCGTTACCTCGCGGCCTCGGGCACGGTCGGCGTGTTCGTCACGCTGGCGGATCTGTCATTGCTGGCTGGAGGTCGGCGTTCATGAGTTTGAAGAAGGGAATCGCGCGGGCGGCAGCCGCCTGCGCGGGAATGATGCTGGCCGGCGCCGCGTGCGCCACGCAGCCAGCCGCAGTGAAGGCCGAAACCGTATCGGGCGGCCGCTATGGACCTGTGACGGTGACCAAACCCAGCGGGCCGTTGCGCGGCTTCGTCGTGCTGTTCTCGCGTGAGGCCGGCTGGAATGCGGCCGACCAGCAGGCCGCCGATGCGCTGGCGAAGGCCGGTGCGATGACGGTCGGTGTCGATTCGGAGCGTTATGCGATGAATCTCGCCGCGAAGCAGGAGACCTGCCACCACCTCGACGGCGACGCCGAAGCGGTCAGCCACCAGCTTGAACGCCTCGCGCAGTCGTCGCGCTACTTCACGCCGATCGTCGCGGGCGTGGGCCAGGGCGGCGCGATCGCGAAGCAGATCCTGTCGATGGCGCCGGAGAACACGATCGCCGGTGTCGTATCGGTCGATCCGGCCGCGAAGCTCGATCCGCGCTTCAAGCCGTGCCCGCCCGATCCGACGATCGTGCGCCGCGCGATGCCGGGCTTCGTCGAAACGGCGGCTACGGGCGATAGTACGAAGCTCGTGTCGCTCGTCACGTCGCATCTGCGGGACACCACCAGCGGCGACGAACTCGACGTGTCGGACCTGCCGCTCGTCGAGCTGCCGGCCAAGGGCGGCAACGGCCAGCTCGCGATCGTGATCTCGGGTGACGGCGGCTGGCGCGATCTCGACAAGACGATCGCCGAGGCGCTGCAGCGCGACGGCGTGTCGGTGGTCGGCATCGACAGCCTGCGCTATTTCTGGAGCGAGAAGCCGCCGGCGCAGGTGAGCCGCGATCTCGCCCGCGTGATGCGCACCTACATGGCGCGCTGGCATGCGAACCGCGTGGCGCTGGTCGGCTACTCGTTCGGCGCCGACGTGATGCCGTTCGCGTACAACCGGCTGCCGGCCGACCTGCGCGACAAGGTTGCCGTGATGTCGCTGCTCGGCTTCGCGCCGGCCGCCGATTTCCAGATCCGCGTGACGGGCTGGCTCGGCATGCCGGCGAGCGACAAGGCGCTGAAGGTCGCGCCGGAAATGGCGAAGGTGCCGCCGCAGCTCGTGCAGTGCTTCTATGGCGCGGAAGAGAAGGACACGATGTGTCCGGCACTCGTGAACACGGGCGCCGACGTGATCAAGACGCAGGGCGATCACCACTTCGGCCGCGACTACATCGCGCTCGAGAAGAAGATCCTCGGCGCGTTCGGCAAGCCGGTCGCGGCGCGCTGAGCGCCGGCGCCCGCTTCGCGGCGGGCGCCGGCCGGCAGCTTCCGGTTCATCGTACGGGCGGCCTGCGGGCCGCCCGTTTCATTTTCCGGCTGGCGTTGCCGCGTTCGGCTGCGGCATGGCCGTCCGCGCATCGTGCTGGTAGAAGCCCGGAAACCGGTCGAGCTGGCGCCGCGCGGCCGCGATGTCGGTGCCGTCGCCGAGCACCGCGCTCGAAAACCCCGTGCGTTCCATCAGCAGCAACTGGTCGACCAGCACGTCGCCGGTCGCGCGCAGGTCGCCGGCGAAGCCGTAGCGCTTGCGCAGCAGGTATGCCTGGCTGTACGCGCGCCCATCGGTGAACGACGGGAACGCGAGGTCGATGCGCGCGGCCCGCGCGATGTGTTCGGCGAGCGGCGGCAGTTCCTCGTCGTTGCCGATCGTCAGCGTTGCTGCGTCGTGCCGCTGCGTGTCGCCGGTGTGTTCGGCCGGCGTCAGCAGCCGGATGCGTGCGGTCGGATTCTCTGCTTGCGTCATGCGTGCTCCACCTGATGGCGCGCGTCGTTCGCGGCGGCCTTGAAGGGGTCCGTGCCGATGCGGCGGACGGTGTCGATGAATCGTTCGCTGCGGCCGTCGTCGTCGATCCGCGCGTCGAGATAGGCGTTGACGATCGCATCGACGACATCGACGATCTCGTCCGCCGAAAACGACGGGCCGATCACCTTGCCCGGCCGCGCGGGGCCGCTCGCGGTCGAGCCGTCCGAGCCGCCGAGCGTGACCTGGTACCACTCGGCGCCGTCCTTGTCGACGCCGAGGATGCCGAGGTGGCCGCTGTGATGATGGCCGCACGAGTTGATGCAGCCGCTGATGTGCAGGTCGATGTCGCCGACGTCGTGCAGCATGTCGAGATCCTGGAAGCGCTCGGCGATCGCATCGGCGATCGGGATCGAGCGTGCATTCGCGAGCGCGCAGAAGTCACCGCCCGGGCACGCGATCATGTCCGTCAGGAGTCCGACGTTCGCGCTGGCGAGCCCGATCGCGCGCGCGTTTTCCCACAGCAGGAACAGGTCGTCGACATGCACCCACGGCAGCACCACGTTCTGCGTGTGCGTGACGCGTGCCTCGCCGGCCGAGAAACGGTCGGCGAGATCGGCGAGCGCGTCGAGCTGGTCCGGCGACGCGTCGCCCGGTGCCTGCAGGCGGCGTTTGAACGACAGCGTGACGATGCGCAGCGCCGGATCGCGGTGGTCGGCTACATTGCGTGCGAGCCAGCGCGCGAAGGCCGGATGGCGTGCCGCCTGGGCGGACAGGCGCTGGTTCGCCTCGCGCAGGCTGACCGTGCGCGGCTTGAGCCGCGGCGGGACGAACGACGCGGCGACGCGGTCGAACTCGACCTGCGGAATCGTGTGCAGCCCGCCGTCGTGATCGACGATCTGGCGGAACTCCTCCTCGACGTCGTCGATGTAGCGCTGTCCCTCGGTCTTCACGAGGATCTTGATGCGCGCCTTGTACTTGTTGTCGCGCCGTCCGTAGCGGTTGTACACGCGGACGATCGCCTCGATGTAGTTCATCACGTGCTGCCACGGCAGGAACGCGCGCAGCAGCGTCGCGATCATCGGCGTGCGGCCCATCCCGCCGCCGACGCTCACGCGAAAGCCGAGCGCACCCGCGTCGTCGCGCACGAGCTTCAGCCCGACGTCGTGCCAGTCGGTGGCCGCGCGGTCTTCGGTCGCGCCGGTGATCGCGATCTTGAACTTGCGCGGCAGGAATGCGAACTCGGGGTGCAGCGTCGTCCACTGACGCATCACTTCGGCGAACGGGCGCGGATCGGCGATCTCGTCCGGCGCGACGCCGGCGCGCTCGTCGCACGAGATATTGCGGATGCAGTTGCCGCTCGTCTGGATGCCGTGCATGTCGACGGTCGCGAGCAGGTCCATCACGTCGGCCGCTTTCGCAAGCGGAATCCAGTTGAACTGCACGTTGGTGCGCGTCGTGAAGTGCGCGCTGCGGGTCGGCAGGCGCAGCGTGCCGAGCAAGGCCTGCGCGTCGGATGCGGCGCGGTAGATGGTGTCGTCCGGCACGTCGTAGTCGCGCGCGATCCGCGCGAGCACGCGCAGCTGTGCGCTCGACAGTTCGCCGTACGGGACGGCCACGCGCAGCATCGGCGCGTGGCGCTGCACGTACCAGCCGTTCTGCAGGCGCAGCGGCCGGAACGCGTCTTCGCTGAGCGTGCCGTGCTGCCAGCGTTCGAGCTGGTCGCGAAACTGGGCGGCGCGGCTGTGCACGAGCGCCCGGTCGAAAACGGTATATCGATACATGACGTGATACGCGAGAGGAGCCGTGGCGCGGAGCGCGCGGCTCGGGACAGACGTTGCGACGGGTGTCAGGCAACCGGAGACAGCGTAGGGAACGCAGTGCGGCGGGACAAGCAGCAGATGGGGACGAAAAGGGCGCAGCAGATCGCCGGCGTGACATCGGCGCAGGCCGGGCATGCATGCGTGCATGCCCGTGGCGGGTGTTTATGCGGCGGCGTCGACGACGAGTGCCGGATCGAGTGCGCGGATGCGCTGGTCGATGAAGTAGCCGCCGCCTTCCTGGTAGCGCAGGAACAGGCGGCCGCACGAGCGGCAGCGGTTGACGGTGCAGCGGTTGTACGGGAAATGGCGCAGTGCGATCGGCGCGTCGTCCGACGCATAGCGCGTGCCGGCCGGGTGATGTTCGGCGTAAGTCGGCTCCGTCTCGCCGGGCGGCGCGAGCGTGGCCACTTCGATCAGTTGCGCGTCCTGCAGCGACAGCGGCAGGGTCGTCCATCCGGTGAGCGGCGTTTTCGTGCAGGTGCAGGACTGCGTGACGTGCGCGGCTTCAGCGGTCAGTTTCAACAGCGCGTCGTGATCGAGGTAGGGCAGTTGACTCATCGGAAATCATGAAGGGCGGCGGGATCAGCACTGTAACCCGCGTGCGGATTGCGTGCATCTCCGTCACGCAGCCAGTGCGCACCGTATGCGTCGTGTGCAGTTCAATCGCCCTTGCGGACCGACGGCTGCGCGACGAGCTCGCCGAGCACGCGGATCGCGCGCTCGATGTCGCGGCTCCACGGATGGCCGAAGTTCACGCGCACGCAACGCTCGAAGCCGTGCGCGGCCGAAAACAGCGGCCCCGGCGCGAAGCTGATCCCGCGTGCGATCGCCTGGCGATGCAGTTCCATCGCGTCGATCGCGTCGGGAAACGCGAGCCACAGAAAATAGCCGCCTTCGGGCCGCACCCACTCGACGCCGGCCGGCAGCCAGCGCCGCAGCGCGTCGTCCATCCGGTCGAGCTGCGTGTGCAGCGCGCCGCGCAGCTTGCGCAGGTGCCGATCATAGCCGCCGTGCTCGAGATAGTTCGCGATACCGACCTGCGCGGGAATGCTGGCCGACAGCGTCGTCATCAGCTTGAGGCGCTGCACCTTCTCCGCGAACCGGCCGGCAGCGGCCCAGCCGATCCGGTAGCCGGGCGCGAGCGTCTTCGAGAACGAACTGCAGTGCATCACGAGGCCATGTCGATCGAACGCGCGCGCGGGCAGCGGATAGTCGGGACCGAAGTGCAGCTCGCCGTACACGTCGTCCTCGATCAACGGCACGTCGCGCGCGGCGAGCAGTTCGACGAGCGCGCGTTTTTTCTCCGCGGACAGCGTGACGCCGGTCGGATTCTGGAAGTTGGTCATGAACCAGCACGCGCGGATGTCGTGCCGGTCGAGCGCGTTCGCGAGCGCGTCGAGATCGAGGCCCGTGCGCGGATCGACGGGAATCTCGACCGCGCGCAGGTCGAGCCGTTCGATCGCCTGCAGCGCTGCATAGAAGCCGGGCGCTTCGACGGCCACGACGTCGCCGGGCCGCGTGACGGCCATCAGGCACAGGTTCAGCGCTTCGAGCGCGCCGTTCGTGACGACGATCTCGTCGATCGGCTGCGAGATGCCCGTCGCGAGATAGCGCCGCGCGATCTGCTGGCGCAGCGCCTCGTTGCCGGGCGGCAGGTCGACGACCGTGCTCCACGGGCTGACGAGCCGCGTGGCCTGCGCGAGCGATTTCGCGAGACGCGGCAGCGGAAACAGTTGCGGCGACGGGAACGCGGAGCCGAGCGGCACGATGCCGGGCTGCGTGGCCGCCTCGAGGACGGAGAACACGAGGCTGCTGATGTCGACCTTGCGGGTGGCGCCGGCACGGTTCGCACGGCGTTTGGCAGCCGGGGTCGCTGCCGGCGTGGCGCCCGGCGCGACGTAGTAGCCCGAGCGTTCGCGTGCGCGGATCAGCCCCCACTGTTCGAGCAGGTAGTACGCGCGAAACACCGTCGACTGGCTCACGCCGTGCTGCGCGATGATCTGCCGCAGCGACGGCAGGCGCGTGCCGACGGCGAGGTTGCCGTTGCGGATGTCGTCGGCGATCGTGTGGGCGAGGGTTTCGTAGCGTTTCATCGGCGAGGGCAGAGCGCGCCGTCGCCACGCGCGGGCCGGAGTGGCGCCGCGCCGGCGGGCGCGGCTCATTGTCCGATGCGCGGCCCGAAAAGGAAAGCGCGGGCGCGTCGGCCGCGCTGTCCTGCTGCGTCAGGCTGCGTCAGGCTGCGTTCGGCTCGATGTTCTGCCGGTTCGAGGTGTCGCGCAGCGGCGGCAACGGCTCGACCTTGCCGACGATGAACAGGTACGACAGCGCACCGACCACGCACAACGCGCCGGCCACCGCGAGCGGCACGACGAACGAGCCCTTCGTGATCGACAGCATCACGCCCGTGAACGTCGTGATGAAGATCCCCGCGAGATTGCCCGCAAAGTTCTGGATGCCGCCGAGCGATGCGACATGCGCCGGCGTCGGCGCGATTTCGCCGACGAGCGTCCACACGTTGGCGCCGGCGAACGACAGGCTGGCATACGCGAGGGCGAACAGGCCAAGGCAGGCCCACACGTTCTCGACGAAGGCCGACAGCGCGATCGACGAAGACAGCAGCATGCCGAGCACGAGGCACGTCTTGCGCGCGGCGGTCGCGCTCCAGCCGCGGCGGAACAGCCTGTCCGACACGTAGCCGCCGAGCCAGCCTCCCGGAATCGCGAGCAGCGCGGGCAGCATGCCCCACGTGCCGAGCGATGCGAGCGAGAAGCCGCGCGACTGCAGCAGGTAGCTCGGGAACCACGTGATGAAGAAATAGATCGCGAAGTTCAGGCAGAACAGGCCGATCATCATGCCCCACACGGTGCGGTAGCGGAACAGGTCGAGCCACGATACCTTCGGGCCATCGGTTGCGGCCGCAACGGTCGGTGCGCCACGTTGCGCGAGCAGTGCATCGACGGCATCGGGTGCGATCGCGCGGTAGCGTTCCGGGTCGCGATAGATGAACCACCATGCCAGTGCCCACACGAGGCCGATGCCGCCGGTGATCACGAACGACCCGCGCCAGCCGACGATCGAGATCAGCCAGGCGACGAGCGGCAGCGACAGCGCGGAGCCGACGCGCGAGCCGCTGTCGAAGATGCTGCTCGCGAGCCCGCGTTCGCTGCGCGGGAACCAGTTGAACGCGACCTTCGCGAACGACGGGATCGCGGCCGCTTCGCCGACACCGAGCATCAGCCGCACGCCGACGAGCTGCGTGAGGCCGCGCGCGGCGCCCGTCGCGACCGTGAACACCGACCACCAGCCGACCGCGAGCGCGAGGCTCACGCGCACGCCGACCTTGTCGATGAACCAGCCGGCCGGCAGTTGCAGGAACGCGTAGGTCCAGAAGAACGCGCTCAGCACGAGGCCCATGCCGACCGCGTCGAGGCCGAGGTCGGCGCGAATGCTGGGCGCCGCGATTGCGAGGTTCGCGCGGTCGATGAAGTTGATGACGTTGGCCAGGAAGCACATGAGGATCATGGCCCATCGGATGCGTGGCATGCGGTGTCTCCGCGCGGAATATCGTGACGGGCCGCCGGCGATCCGCAGCGCCGGCGGCCTCGATGGGCGGGTTATTGCGTGGCGAGCGACGGCGTGCGGTCGAACTTCGCGAGCGCTTCCCACAGGCCGTTCAGGTAGACCGCGCCGAGCGCGCGGTCGTAGAGGCCGTAGCCGGGCTTGCCCGTCTCGCCCCAGATCATGCGGCCGTGGTCGGGGCGCACGTAGCCGGTGAAGCCGGTGTCGTGGTACGCCTTCACGATCGCGGCGATGTCGAGCGAGCCGCAGCTCGACAGGTGGGCGGTTTCCTCGAAATCGCCGTTCGCGTCGACCTTCACGTTGCGGATGTGCGCGAAGTGGATGCGGCCCATCGCGCCGAATTCGCGCACGAGTGCCTCGACGTCGTTCTGCGGGCCTGCGCCGAGCGAGCCCGAGCACAGCGTCAGCCCGTTGGCGGGCGTATCGACGATGCGCACGATCCGCGCGAGATCGTCGCGGTTCTTCACGATGCGCGGCAGCCCGAAGATCGGGCGCGGCGGATCGTCGGGGTGGATCGCCATCTTCACGCCGGCTTCTTCGGCGACGGGAATGATCGCCTTCAGGAAGTATTCGAGGTTCGCCCACAGCGCGGCTTCGTCGACGTCGCGATACTCGGCGAGCAGGGCCTTCAACTGTTCGGGCCGGTAGCTCGAATCCCAGCCCGGCAGCGCGATGCCGTCGTCCGGATCGATCCGGTCGACCGCGTCGGTGCTGAACGCGAGGCAGGTCGAGCCGTCGTCGAGCGTCTTCGACAGCTCGGTGCGCGTCCAGTCGAACACGGGCATGAAGTTGTAGCAAATGACGCGCACGCCGGCCGCGCCGAGATGGCGAATCGTCTGACGGTAGTGGTCGATCAGGCGGTCGCGGCCCGGCTTGCCGAGCTTGATGTCTTCGTGGACGGGCACCGATTCGACGACTTCGAACTGCAGGCCGGCGCGCTCGATCGTCGCCTTCAGCGCATCGATCTTGTGCGCGGGCCAGACTTCGCCCACCGGTTCGTCGTAGATCGCGGACACGATATGCGTGACGCCCGGGATCTGGCGGATGTATTGCAGCGAGACCGGATCGGACTCGCCGTACCAACGGAAAGACATCTTCACTGGAGCGGCTCCTGGCTGGCGGTTGATGCATCGGGCGGACGGGCGGCAGCACGCCGGCCCCGTCTGCGGTGTGCGGATTATGATTGGTATGCCAGTTGTGCGGGATAGTGGTTTACCAGTTGTCCGGCTCGAAACCGGCCGGCATAGCACTACGGGACCGGCATGGATGTGCCGGCTAACACGCCGAACCGGACGCTGACCGGAATTGGTGTACCATTTTGGCGATCCGGCGCCGCGACGGCGCCGGCCAGCCCGTTGCGAGCCTTTCGATGACCGATCTTTCCAGCCTGCCAGCCAGCCGCGATACCGATGCCGCGGACCGCTCCTATATCGGCCTTGCGCGGCAGATTCACGCGATGGTGGCCGCCGGCGCGTTCGAGGCGGGCGCGCGGTTGCCGTCCGAGCGCAGCCTGGCCGACCAGTTCGGCGTGAGCCGTACGCAGGTGCGCGAGGCGATCATCGCGCTCGAGGTGCAGGGGATCGTCGAGGTGCGGATCGGTTCGGGCATCTACGTATCGGCGGCCGACGCCGCGCGGCCGGTGACGTTCGAGGTGCCGCGCGGCCCGGGGCCGATCGAGACGTTGCGCGCACGCGGGCTGATCGAGGCCGAAGTCGCGGCGCTCGCGGCGACCGAACGCAAGGATGCGGATCTCGACCGGCTGTTTTTCTCGCTGACGACGATGCGCGAGCAGATGGACGACAAGCTCGCGTACGACGCGGCCGATCGCCAGTTCCACCTGCGTATCGCGGAATCGACCGGCAACACGGTGCTGCTGCACATGGTCACCGCGATGTGGGACTGCGCGCGCAGCGATCCGCTGTGGGACAAGATCGAGGAGCATTTTCACTCGACCGCGCTGCGCGAGGCGTCGCAGGAAGATCATCAGCGGATCTTCGCGGCGATCATGGCGCGCGATGCAACGGCTGCACGCGAAGCGATGCGTGCACACCTGTCGCGCGTGATCGCAGAATTCACTCAGGCGTGGCGCTGACGCGCATTCCGTCAGAGGAAACGGGCCGGCGTAACGTCACGTTCATGCGGCGGTGACGACAGGCGCGTGCGCCCCTTGTACGGCTTCTTCCAATTGCGCGACCGTAGGTTTTATGGTCTTGTTGCGGGATATCGCATCGACTCGAAAAAGGACAGTCGAATGCAGCCGGGCGATTCACACGGGGACCGATTGATCAGGGGAATCGGCGCACGTATGCGCATACGTGTCGCCGTGCGCCGGCTGCTCATCATTTTGACGGCGGGCTTACTTGCCGCTGTGCTTCCTTCTGCGTTCGCCGCCTCTCCCGAAGCCGTCAACGACAACGTGCTGCGCGTGCTTGCATGGCCCGGCTATGCGGACAGCGATGTCGTCAGCGCGTTCGAGGCGCAATTTCACGTACGCGTCGAAGTGACGTTGGTCGACTCCGACGAAGCACTGTGGACGCGGATGCACAGCGCGGCGCCGCCACCGTACGACGTGCTGGCCGCGAACACGGCCGAGATCCAGCGCTATGCGCACGAACGACTGCTCGCGCCGATCGACCTGTCGCGCATCCCGAACCGGCGGCGGCAGTTGCCGAACTTCCAGCAACTCGCGACGATCGACGGGCTCGTGGAAGAGGGCGTCACGTATGCGATCCCGTTCACGTATTCGTCGATGGGGCTGATCTACGACCGCAAGCAGGTTCCGGCCGCGCCGCGCTCGATGCGGGAGCTGTGGAACCCCCGCTACCGCGGCAAGGTGCTCGACTTCAACAGCGCGCAGCACAATTTTTCGTTCACGGCGCTGGCGCTCGGCTATTCCGATCCGTTTCGCCTGTCGCCCGCGCAGACGCTCGCCGTCGCGCACAAGCTGATCGACCTGCGCCGCAACCTGCTGACGTACTACACGCTTCCCGAAGAGGCGACCGCGTTGTTCGTCCAGCATCGTGCGGCGCTGATGTTCGGCAACTACGGCACGCAACAGGTCGAGCTGCTGCGACGTGCCGGCGCGGACGTCGGCTACGTGATTCCGGATGAAGGCGCGCTCGCATGGCTCGACTGCTGGGCCGTCACACGCGGCGCGCAACATCCGGAGCTCGCGTTCGCCTGGATCAACTACATGCTCGAACCGGCGATCGGCGCGCTGCTGACCGAACGCCAGGGTCTCGCCAATACGCTCGCGCCGCCGCCGGGCCTCGACACCGGCCACCAGCATCTCGTCTGGCTCCAGCCCGTGGAGGACATCGCGCGGCGCGAATCGCTGTGGAGCCGCATCGTGTCGGGCGACCGGCCGGAGCGGTTCGGAAAATGATCCGGCTCGGGCTCACGTCGAAACTGTCGGTGCTGTTCGCCTGCATCGGCGTGATTGCGTCCGGCGCGACCGGCTACTACACGTATCGCGCGAACCGCGCGATGCTCGTGCAGGAAGCGCAGCACAGCCTGCTGATGTCGACGCAACTGCTGGGGCAGCGCTTCACCACGGCGCTGTCCGACGTCGCGGACGATGCGCTCGTGCTCGCGCAGTTGCCGTCGTGTGCGCTGGTCTCGGGCGGCGACAACCGGGATGGCGCGCCACGCGCGCGGCTCGAGCAGGTGTTCTTCAGCTTCATGAGAAATCACCCGGAGTACCTGCAGATCCGGTTGATTGCGAGTGGGGACTTCGGGCTCGAACGCATCCGCGTCGATCGCGACGCACACGGCATCGTCGTATTGCCGGACAGTGCGTTCCAGGAGAAAGGACAGTTTTCCTATGTATTCGATACGCTCGCGACGGCGCCCGGTCATATCTACCTGTCGCCGATCGTGATCAACCACGAGACGGGGTCGCACGCGGCCGAAGGGCTGCCGATCCTGCGCGTGGGCACGCCGGTCGTCGACACGTCGGGCCGGACGGTTGGCGCGCTCGTCGTCGATGTCGAGCTTTCGCGCGTGTTCGAGCGGCTCGAACGCGATTTGCCGGAAGACTATGCGGTGTATCTCGCGAACGAATGGGGCGATTTCCTCGTGCACCCCGATCCGTCGCAGACGTTCGGCTTCGATCGCGGCCGGCGCGTGCTGATGCAGGACCGTTTCGCCGCCACACGCGCGCTGTTCGACAGCGCGCGCGCAAACGTTACCCTCAATGGCCTGACCGATCCCGCTGCGGCATCGGGGCAGATGTTCGCGTTCGCGCGCACGCCGTTCGGGCACGACGAGGGCAACCGCTTCGTCGTGCTCGGAATGGGGCGCCCGCTGGCGGACGTGCTGGCGCCGGCCGGCATGCTCGGCGAACGGATCGTCCGGATGGTGCTCGTGTCGAGCTTGATGGCGGTGATCCTCGCGATCCTGTTCGCGCGTGCGATCACGCGGCCGCTGCAGACGCTCGCACGCGCCGCGACGCACGTGTTCGACGATCCGGTCGCCGAGCAACTGCCGGTCGGGCGTGCCGACGAGATCGGCGTGCTCGCGCGCTGTTTCGACAGCATGCGTGTCGAGATCCGCACGCAGGTCGCGATGCTGCGTGCGAAGCAACTGGAGCTCACGCACCTCGCCGGCCACGATGCGCTGACCGAGCTGCCGAACCGCCTGCTGTTCATGGAGCATCTCGATGCCGCGATCCGGCGTGCGGCCGCGATGCACGAAGGGCTGGCCGTGATGTTCGTCGATCTCGACCGCTTCAAGCAGATCAACGACCAGCACGGGCACTCGGCCGGCGACCGCACGCTCGTCGCGGTCGCCAAGCGGCTGAGCCTCGTGCTGCGCGGCGGCGACATGGTCGCGCGGCTCGGCGGCGACGAATTCATCGTGCTGATTGCGGACGTGCGCTCACCCGCGGTGATCGGCGACGTCGCGTCGCGCATCCAGCTCGTGATGGCGGAGGAACTGGAGTTCGGCGACCGGCGCGTGGCCGTGGGCGCGAGCATCGGCGTCAGCGAGTTTCCGGCGGACGGCGCATCGGCCGAGGAACTGCTAGTCAAGGCCGACGCGGCGATGTACGCGGCGAAGGCGTCCGCCCAGCGCGCGTTCGTGCGCTATCAGGACCTGGTCGGCAACGGGAGTGTTGCCGGCACCGACAGCGGGACGGACGAAGCGGCCGGCCGTCTCGCGTCGGGCGGCAGCCGGTGACGGCCGGCCGCTGATACGCGCGATGCAAACGCAACGAGCCCGTCGCAAGACGGGCTCGTTGCGTTTGCGGACTGCGCGCGAAGGCGCGCAGCGGCGGGCTTAGTGGCCGAAGTAGATCGAGTCGCGCGGGTTTTGCACCTTGACGGCCGGTGCGCCACCCTGGACGGTCGCGGCCGGTTGCGCACCGTAGCCGCTGTTGTCGGCGCCATGCACGCGGGCTTGCGCGGCCTGGATGTCGGCCGGGTAGTACGGGCTCGACTGGCTCGGCTTGTAGCCGGCGCTTTCGAGTTGAACCAGTTCGTTGCGCACTTGGGCGCGGGTCACGGTGCTTTGAGCGAATGCGCCGAACGAGGCGGACAGGGCGACAGCGGCAACGACTGCGGAAACGAGCGATTTCATGATGACCTCCGATGTTTTTGGCTTTCCGCGTTCGACACCATGTCGTAAGCGGTTGATTACATCGTAGGCGCCGGTCGACCTAGGGTAAACGTGAGTTTTAGCGAAAGATCGTTGCAACCTGGGCAATAATTTCGAGATAAACGCCTTCTGTCCCTATTCGACATTGCCGGATGTGCAAGAGAGACGGGGCGGATGCGCGTGGCGCGGATGGCGCGCACGAAGGGGGCGCCCGGCGGCGGGGGCGCGGGCGGAGAGGAGAGGAGGCGGACGGGCTGCGACGCTGCCGGATCAGACGTCGTCGTCGATTTCCTTGCGCTCCCGGCGCTCCTCGTTGCCGCGGCGCGCGCGCAGGCGCTGGCGCGACAGCACGGCGATCACCTGCTGGGTCGGCGCGCCGGACGGGAGTTCGTTGCGGATGCGATCGGGCACCATGGGCAGGCCCGCGCGCTGCCGACGCAGCGCCTTGGCGATTGCCCGGCGGCATTCGTCACCGTGGCAATCCCATTCATCGCGGATTCTCTGGCAATAACGGCATTGTTCCATCGAGACAGTCTAACGCGTCTGCGGGAACGAGGCTGGACGCTGGCCCCGACGCGTCACGTGCCGGCAGCGGCACCGGCGAGCGCTTTCGCATGAGACTGGAAGCGGCGATGTTCCTCCGGCGGCACGAGCGAGCCGCCCGTCGCCCAGATGACGTGCGTCGACTGCCGCAGGTCGATCGCGTGACGATGCACGTAGTCGCGGCCGGCCGGGGACTGCGTCAGCCAGCCGGGACCGCCGACGGCCGCGGCGGCCGACGGCTCGAGTTCCACGCCCGTCGCGTGTTGAACCGCAAGCAACTGCGCGTAGAGCTGCGCGTCGCTGACGGTGAAGACGCCCGACAGCAGGGACGCCATCAGCGGACTGACGAGGTGCGATGCCTGCGCGACGGCCAGGCCGTCGGCTTCGGTCCGGTTGTCGAGTCCCACGTCGTAGACGGATACAGGCTTCCCGAGGCCGGCGGCCAGCTGGACCAGCATGCATGGCGACGCGACGGGTTCGGCGAAGAAGCAATGCACGTGCTCGCCGAACAGCGCCTTGAGGCCATACGCGATGCCGCCCGGCGCGCCGCCGACGCCGCACGGAATATGGACGAAGAGCGGATGCGTCGCGTCCACGCGGCGGCCTGCCTCGGCGAGCTGCGCGGCGAGATGCCGGGCGCTGGCCGCGTAGCCGAGGAACAGCATCAGCGAGCCTTCGTCGTCGACGAAGTGGCTGCGCGGCTGATTGCGTGCCTGCGCGCGACCGGCCGCGACGGCTTGCGCGTAGTCGCCGTCATGTTCGATCACGCGAACGCCGCGTTGTCTCAGGCGCGCCTTCTTCCACGGCTTTGCGTCGGTCGACATGTGAACGACCGACTCGAACCCCAGCGCGGCGGCCATCACGCCGATGCTCAGGCCGAGATTGCCGGTGCTGCCCACGATGACGGTGTGCGCGGCAAACCGTTCGCGTGCGGCGGCCGACGCGAGGATCCGGCGGTCGCCCGCGGGTTCGAGCAACCCGTGTTCGATCGCGATCGACTCCGCGAGCGCGAGCACTTCATGAAAGCCGCCGCGCGCCTTGATCGAGCCGGCGATCGGCAACGCGTCGTCGCGCTTGATGAACCACGCGCCGTGTGTGTCCGCCGGGAGCGACAGCGTGCGCTGCAGGTTGCCTGCCGGCATCAGCGGCGATTCGATTTTTCCCGCGCTTGCCGCGAGTTCGGGAAACAGCTCGGCCATCAACGGCTCGCAGCGCGCCAGCCGCGCTTCGGCCATCGCAATGGCGCCGGGCCCCGGCGCGTCGTGCGGCAACGGGCTGCCGGCATGGGGATTCAGCCACAGTAGCGGGTGGCGGGATTGCAGTCTGGCTAATAGATCGGCGGGCTGGAGTGTGATGGTCATGGATCGGTATCGCATCGAATAAACGAGAGTGCTGGCCGGAATGCTACGATCCGGGAAGCCTGCGCAAAAGCGCCGATTTCTAATGAATGCATTAGCCTGACTTATATCTATGCGACTCGACGGTTCGATCCTGGGTGCGTTGCACTGCTTTGAAACGGCCGGCCGGTTGCTGAGCTTCACGAAGACGGCACAGGCGTTCAACCTGACGCAAAGCGCCGTGAGCCAGCAGATCCGGAACCTGGAGGACCGGCTCGGTTATCCGCTGTTCGTGCGCCAGGCGCGCGGGCTGAAGCTGACCGAGAAGGGCGAGATCTTGCTCGGGACGATGTCGAGCGCGTTCGTCGACATCAATCGCACGCTTCAGGCGCTCGGCGTGTCGGACGCCCCGCTGCAGGTCAGTTGCCTGCCGTCGCTCGCGCTGCAATGGCTGATGCCGCGCTTGTCCGAATTTCACCGGCAACAGCCGAACGTGCCGGTTCGCGTGAAGGCCGAGTTTCAGGTACTGGATCGTCAGGCCATGCAGACCGACGACATCGACGTCGCGTTGCGCTACGACCCGGTGCAATACGATCGGCTGCATGCCGAGGCGATCCTCGACGAAATCCTGTTTCCGGTCGCCACGCCTGCGTATCTGGCGCAGCATCCGGCCTTTGCCAGCGGGGAATCGCTGGACGGCGTCGTCTTGCTGCACGACGCGGCGCCGTGGGGCGGCGCGCCCGAATTCGTGGAGTGGCGCACGTGGCTGGAGGAAGTCCGTCCGGCATGGGCGGCGCATCTTGACGGCCCGCAGTTCAATTTTTCCAGCCTGGCAATCACGGCCGCGCTGAACCATCAGGGTGTCGCGATGGGGCGCGCCGCGCTGGTCCATGACGAGATCGCGAGCGGGCGGCTCGTGGATGTCTTCGGCACGCACGTGCGTGCGCCGGCGCGCTACATGCTGTTGTCACGCAATCCCGACGATCCGCGTACCGCAGTGTTTTCGGACTGGCTCAAGGCCGAGTGCGCGCGCTTCGATGCGGCGCGCTCGCATTTGCTTTCGGGCGGAAGCTGACGCGGGTCGTTGATGTGGCCGGATAGATGAATCGGAGTGCGAAGGAGGCAGGTGACGGAGACGGACGCAAACTACAATTTCCCGTCCGTCTCCATACGGATTGCTTGCGCGTGGACGGGGCTGGCAAGCGTTACTTGAGTTGCCAGATGCCCCAGATGGCGATCAACAGGCCGAGGCCGAATCCGCAGCCGAGCAACACGTAGGTTTCCATTTCATGCCTCTGAAAGTGCGGCAGCGCCGATGTGGGCATCAGCGTGCGAGCAGCAAAGTCGGTGACGTATCGTCCACGCCGTCGGGCAGGTCGATACGCCGGGTCCGCGAATACTACGCTTCGCAGCTTTCAGAACGCATGCGCGATTGATGGATTTGCGCCGTCTCTTAGTGCTTGCCCGTGTGCGCGTTGTCCATCTGGGTAACGTGCGATCCGCCGTGCCGGAACACACCCGATTTCCAGATCATCTGCGATGCCGCGACGAGCACGAACAGCAGTACGACCATCCTGAAGAGGCGGGGCGACATCTTGTCCCGCAGCGGGCGAACGAGCCACATGCCGGCAATGGCCGGCAGGCTGGCCGCCGCCGAGATCGCGAGGTCGGCGCCGCTCGCATGTGCGGCGCCGCTGAACGTCGTGATCAGCGTGACGATCGATACCACGAGGATGATCGCGATCTGCTTCGTGAAGACGCGTCCGGTTGCACCGGACGAAATCAGGTAAGTGGCGAGCAGTGGGCCGGGAACCGACGCGATGCTCTCCATCAGCGCCGCACCGAAGCCGAGCGCGAAGCCGACGGGCTTTTGCCATGCGTCCGGCAGGTTGAGTTTCGGCGCGGCGAGCATCAGCGCCGCCGCCACGATCAGCAGTGCGCCAGACGCCGCTTGCGCGTGGCCCGGATTGAGCGACAGCAGGATCGCCACGCCAACGATATTGCCGATCACGGTGCCCACGATCGGCGCGGCGATCTTGCGTGCCGTCGCCAGCAACTGGCCGCCCTCCAGCGCCTGTGGAATGTTGCCCAGGATGATCGGCATCGACAGCAGCAGCACCGCATGCCGGATCGGCAGGAACTGGCTGAGTATCGGCATCGCGATCAGCGGTACGCCGATGCCGGTGATCCCCTTGGCCATGCCGCCCAGCAGCAGCGCAATGGCGATACCGGCCAGATCGAACGCGCTGAGCCCCTGCAGGCTGGAGACCAGCACACCTTCAGTCAGATTGAAATGCATCATGGAATGGCATGTCGCGGCATATCCGGCAGCGAGCGCGGTCGATGGCGCACGTGGCGGTCGCGTGTGTCTTGCACGCATTTGTTCTGGATTGGCTTGAACCGGAAGTCGATCGCTTGGCGTCGCGCCGTGGTGCGGCCGGGGCCGGAGGCAATCGATATGCGGTTCGAGGATGCATCTTACCTGAGCGTTGCGAAGGACATTCGGCGCCGGCCGCGGTGCGCCACCGGAAGCGTCGGCGTGATCAATTCAAAGGTTCAATATAATTCACGATGGTTTGCCGTCTCATGTACGGTATTCATATCCTTGAACAAGGAGGTGTCGATGACGCTTGCCCAGTTGCAGGCCCTGGCGGCCGTGGTCGAACTCGGCTCGCTCACGGCTGCGGCTGATCGATTGAGCCGCAGTCAATCCGCGATCAGTCATGCATTGACCGAGCTGGAAGACATCACGGAGGTCAAGCTGCTGTGGCGCGACCGGCAGCCGGTCGTCCTGACGGCGGCGGGCGAACGCCTGTGGCCGTACGTCCAGAACGTGGTGCGGGAAGCACAGCTGTTGCGCCAGCAGTTCAGCCTGTCGCGCGGCAAGCTCGAAGGGAAGCTGGTGGTCGCGTCGCTGCCGAGCGTGTCGCTGGCGTTCGTCGTCCCGGCGCTCGAGGCGTTGAAGGAGATGCACCAGGGCGTGTCGGCGGTGCTGCTCGAAGGCACGGACAGCGAAGTCGAAGGGTGGATCGACGACGGCACGGCCGATGTCGGCGTGGTGGCCGGCGCGAAGACGTTCGCGCACAATCTGCCGCTGCTCGACGAGGACTTTGTCGCGGTGGCGGCGGACGGCATGTTCGCCGGCCGCAAGAGCGTGTCGGCGAAGCAATTGTCCGCGACGCCGTTCATTTTCTCGAAAGCAGGATGCGGGCCGGTGATCGCGGATTACTTCGCGCGCAGCGGCGTGCCGCTGCGGGCCGCGTTCAACGTGGTCGAGATGCGTACCATTCTGTCGATGGCCGAGGCGGGCATGGGCGTGTCGATCGTGCCGCGCATCACGCTCACGTACACGCCGTTCGGCGGCCGCGTGATGGAGCTGTCGCCCAGGCTGCATCGCTCGGTGCGGTTGTCGTGGAATACGGCCGGCAACGCGGTCGCAGATGAGTTCGTGCGGCTCGTCGACGCACAACGCGCAAAGGCGGGGAAGGCGATCCACGCACGGGCGAGAAAGGGCCGGTAACGAACGGCCGGTGCGATGAAAAGCGCTCATGAGCGGCTTGCAGTTTATTCATGCCAATGGCGTTCGAGATGCAATACATTGTTCGAACTCGCCCCTGACCGCTTCGCCCCGAAGGAGATTGCCGTGCCGGCCGTGCCTACCTTGCTTGCTTTCGGACTCGTGTCGCTCGGCATGGTGCTGACACCCGGGCCGAACATGATCTACCTGGTGTCACGCTCGATCTGCCAGGGCCGCCGTGCCGGGCTGGTGTCGCTCGGCGGCGTCGCGTCGGGGTTCGTTTTCTACATGGTCTGCGCGGCGCTGGGCATCACCGCGCTGGTGATGGCCGTGCCGTATGCGTACGACGCGCTGCGTTTCGCCGGTGCGCTTTATCTGGCGTACCTGGCATGGCAGGCGCTGAAGCCGGGCGGTCGCTCGGCGTTCCAGGTCCGGCAGTTGCCGCACGACAGCCGCGCCAGGCTCTTCACGATGGGCTTCGTCACGAACCTCGCGAATCCGAAGATCGCAGTGATGTATCTGTCGCTTCTGCCGCAGTTCATTTCGCCGGGGCATGGCAGCGTGCTTGCACAATCACTGGCGCTCGGCTGCGTGCAGATTGCGGTGAGTGTCAGCGTGAATGCGCTGATTGCCTGCATGGCCGGCGGCATTGCGGGCTTTCTGGCAGGGCGGCCGGTCTGGGCGTCGGCTCAACGCTGGTTGATGGGCACGGTGCTGGCCGGGCTGGCCGTGCGTATCGCACTGGAGTCGCGCAGCTAGCGCGCGCGGTTGACGGTTTGCAGGACCACCGGATGCTGTCGAGCGGCGTCGCAACGAAAGCACCGGGCATCGTCAGCCCTGGCAGTTGCCCTGCGTTTCGTTGCCGACGCGAACGGGCGCGGCTTTTTCACGGCGCCGGCTGCGCGTCGCGAGCCAGCACAGGATCGACCCGCCGCAGACCATCAAGGCGCCTTGCCAGAATTCGAGCGACAGCGGTGCATGCAGCAACGTCGCGGCGAGCATGGCGGCGAGCACCGGGGTGAAATACGACGCACCGACGATGACCGTCACGTTGCCGTGCATGATGCCGGTGTTCCAGGCCGCATAGCCGAACCCCAGCGCCGATGCCGCCAGCACGACGTAGATGACCGCGTGCAGGCTGAACGTCATGCCGCCGCCGCCTTCGATCGCGAACTTGATCCAGAGCGCGAGCGCCACCAGCATGAAGAACGGCGTGACGCCGTTCTTGCCGTCGGCGAGGCGCGCCGTCACCGTGCAATAGCCGGCCCAGATCAGCGCGCCGACGAACGCGAGACCGTAGCTCAGCGGATTGTCCGCGACGTTGTGCAGCATACCGGCCGGGTCGAGGCCCTGGTCGCCGCCGAGCACCCGGCAGATTCCGAGCATCGACAGCAGGACGCCGGGCACGACCAGCAGGTTGGCGCGCTGCTTGTTGAACACGATCGCCGCGACCAGCGTAAAGCTCGGCCACAGATAGTTGACCATCGCGACTTCGATCGCCTGCTGGCCGTTGCTTGCATAGCCGATCGACAGCGACAGGCACAGCTCGTATGCGACGAACAGCAGCCCGCCCCAGAGCAGATAGTTTTTCGGGAATTTGCTGAGATCAGGGAAGCCGATCGTCAACAGCAGAAGCGCGGATGCCACGGTATAGATCAGCGCGGCGCCGCCGGTCGCGCCGAGACTTTCGCTCACTCCACGAACGAGGGCGACGACGGAGGCCCACAACAACACCGCGCCGAGCCCGGCGAGCGTTGCCTTATTCTTGCGCTTCATGCTTCCTGCCTGTTTCAACATTCAAATTCGATTTCGGGTGATTCGGTTCCGCCTGCCCGTGCCGCGACGGCAGGCGGAATGATCCGGTTGCTGCCGTCTCGCAGGGCGGCGGCAACCGGCAATGCCAAGCAACCCGCTTACGCGGGATCCACGGGTACGTCGATCCAGATGGTCTTGATCTCGGTGTACTGGTCGTGCGCCCAGACCGACTTGTCACGGCCGCCGAACCCGGACTCCTTGTAACCGCCGAACGGCGTCGTCACGTCGCCTTCGCCGAAGCAGTTGACGGTCACGACACCCGCGCGGATCTCGCGCGACAGCCGGATCGCCTGGTTCAGGCTGCCGGTGTAGACCGAAGCGGCGAGCCCGTAGACCGAGTCGTTGGCCAGCGCGATCGCCTCGGCGATGTCGGTGAACGTCGTGACCGACAGGACCGGGCCGAAGATCTCCTCGCGGAACAGCCGGCTGTGCGGGCTCACGCCGTCCACCACGGTCGGCTCGACGAAGATGCCGCCGTCGGTCTGGCCGCCGAACGCGACGTGCAAGTGCTCCGCACCGGCCTGCTCGAGGTACGAACGCACCTTTTCGAAGTGGGCCTTGCTGACCATCGCGCCGATCCGGTGAGCCGGGTCGAGCGGGTTGCCCATCTTCCATTCGCGCATCTGCGTGCCGATCCGCTGCAGCAGGTCGTCCTTGATGTCGGCATGGACGATCAGCCGCGACGAAGCCGAGCAGTTCTCGCCCATGTTCCAGAACGCGCCGTTGACGATGTGCTGCGCGACCGCGTCGAGATCGGGGGCGTCGGGCAGCACGACCGCCGGATTCTTGCCGCCGCACTCTAGCACGATGCGCTTCAGGTTGGATTCGGCCGCGTATTTGAGGAACTTCCGCCCGGTATCGGTCGACCCGGTGAAGCTCACCATGTCGACGTCCACGTGACGGCCGAGCGGCTCGCCGACTTCCTTGCCGCCGCCCGGCAGCACGTTGAAGACGCCGGCCGGCACGCCGGCTTCGTGCGCGAGCTCTGCGACGCGCAGTGCCGTGAGCGTGGTTTCCTTCGCCGGCTTCACGACGATCGAGCAGCCTGCCGCGAGCGACGGGCCGATCTTCCACGCGAGCATCAGCAGCGGGAAATTCCACGGCAGCACGAGGCCGACGACGCCGATCGGCTCGCGTACGACCAGCGCCAGCGCGTTGCCGCCGACGGGTGCCGTGTTGTCGTAGATCTTGTCGATCAGCTCGGCGTGCCAGCGGATCGTATGAATCGTCTCCGGCACGTCGATGTTCTGGCATTCGCGGATCGGCTTGCCGCTGTCGAGGCTTTCCATCGTCGCGAGTTCGTGCGCGTGCTGCTCGAGCAGGTCGGCAAACTTCAGCAGCACGGCCTTGCGGTGCGACGGCGCAAGCTTGCGCCAGCGACCGTCCTCGAACGCCTGCCTCGCGTTGGCGACCGCGAGGTCGACGTCGGCCGCATTGCATGCGCCAATCTGCGCGAGGACGGCATCGGTGGCCGGATTGACGGTCGAGAAGGTATCGCCGGAACTGGCCGTGCGGAATGCGCCGTCGACGAACGGCTCGGTCGGGAAGCGCAACTCGGCGGCAAGCGCCGCGTATTCGGACGCGCTGAGCAGGTCGGCCATCAGGCGTTGCCTCCGGTGACGGACGCGACTTCACGCTTGATGCCTGCCACGATCGTGGCCAGCGTCTGCTTTTCCTGTTCGTCGAGCGCGCGCAGTGGTGCGCGCACACCGCCCGTGCGCAGGCCCGCGAGTTCGCAGCCGTACTTGATCGACTGGACGAACTTGCCGCCTTCGAGGAAATCCATCAGCGGCATCATCGCGGACATGATCCGGCGGCCCTTGTCGAAGTCCTTCTCGACCGCGCACGCCTGGTACAGCGCGATATGCTCGGCCGGCAGGAAGTTCGAGCCTGCGCATACCCAGCTGCGCGCGCCCCACGCGAAAAACTCCAGCGCCTGGTCGTCCCAGCCGCACGACACGCTGATGTTCGGGAACTCGCGTACCAGCATGTGCAACTGGCCCGTCTGGCCCGAGCTTTCCTTGATCGCGACGATGTTCTTCGACGCGTCGCAGACGGTGCGGAAGAACTCGCGGTCCATCGACACGCTCATCCGGCCCGGGTAGTTGTACAGCATGATCGGCAGGCCGGCCGCGCGATCGATCTCCAGCGCGTGCGCCGCGTTTTCCTGCTGCGTGGGCAGCGCGTAGGGCGGCGAGCCGACCAGGATCGCGTCGGCGCGCACGGCCTTGGCCGCCTTTGCGTATTCGACGGAATCCTCGGTGCGCACCGCGCCGGTGCCGATCACGAGCGGCACGCGCGAGCCGATCACTTCACGCGCCCATGCGCCGAGATCGAAGCGCTCCTGCGCGGTGTGCGCATAGTATTCGCCGGTCGAGCCGCCGATGATGATGCCGTGCACGCCGGCCGCGATCAGCGATTCGATCACGTCGGCGAATGCGGTCTTGTCGATCTGGCCGGCGGCGTTCAGGGGCGTGATGGCCGGGGTGTAGATGCCTTCGAAATTCATGATGTTCTTCCGCGGAAAGGGAAACGGTCGGGTTGACGAATGGTGCGTCGCTGCGCGTGCAGCGGCGCGCCGGTGATGGGATCAGTGGTTGAGCGACGCGGCCTCTTGCAAGCTGAGCGAGCGTGTCTCGGGCGCCAGCGCGAGCGATGCGATCAGCCCGACGAACGAGACGGCTGCTGCTGCGTACATGGTGTTGCCGATACCGACGGTCTGCAGCGCGATCGGCACGAGCCAGGTGCCGACAGCCGCGCCGATGCGTGACAGCGATGCACCCATGCCGACCGCGAATGCGCGGATGTCGGTCGGGAAGATTTCATTCGGGTAGACGAGCTGCAGGACCTGCGCGCCGCCGATCAGCACCGCATACGCACCGAACAGCACGAGGATCAGCACGGCCGAGCCGCCGGAGCAGGCGCCGAGGCCCAGCAGCGCGAGGCCCGACCAGAGGAAGCTGTGGATCACCATCGCGCGGCGGCCGAGTTCGTTGATGATCCACGTCGCGATGATGCAGCCGACCACGAACAGCAACGTGATCGCCACGGAGCCGAACGACTCCCACTTGCCGGTCAGGTGCAGCGCCTCGAGCACGCGCGGCGCGAACGAGTAGACGGCGAACACCGGAATCACGGAGCAGCTCCAGAACACCGATACGAACAGCATTCGCTTGCCGTAGCCCGAGTGCAGCAGCGCCCACAGCGAGATCTTCTTTTCGGTTTGCTCTTCCGGCAGGTTCTTCACCGAGAACGACGGGCCGTAGACTGTCCGGATCACGTCGTCGGCTTCGGCAACGCGTCCCTTGCTGAGCAGCCAGCGCGGCGATTCGGGCGTGCCGATGCGCACGACGAACAGCGCGAGACCGATCACGGCCGGGCTGGCCAGCACCCAGCGCCACGCATCGGGGCCGCCGCTGCCGAGGATGATGTTGCCGACGATATACGCGAGCGCCGCGCCGAAGAACCAGATGATCGTCAGCATCGCGAGGCGCGGCCCGCGATACTTGCGCGGCATGAACTCGACGAGCAGCGAACCGGCGACCGGGTATTCGATGCCCACGCCGATGCCGATCAGGAAACGCAGCACGAACAGCGCTTCGCCCGAGTGAACCCACAGCTGCGCGAGCGAGCAGGCGAAGAAGATCACGGGGCCGAAGAAGTAGGGCTTCTTCCGACCGAGGCGGTCGCTGAGCCAGCCGCCGATGAAGCCGCCGAAGAAGATGCCGATCAGCGCGGACGCGGCGACCATGCCTTGCCAGAAGCCGGTCAGGCCGAGCGCGTCGGAGAACTGCACCATCGCGACGCCGATGATGCTCAGCACGTAGCCGTCCATGAGCCAGCCGCCGCCCGAACGGATCGTGAGCAACTGGTGGAATCCATTGAGCGGAACATCCTCGATGGACATGTGATTCGTTGACATTGCCTGTCTCCTTCCATGAAATGGCGCACGGCATGCCGTCGCGCGATCTATTGATATGGTCTACTAAGCGTGATGCATGAATCGGTATCGGTTGTCCGGTGCTTCCTGACGGGGTTACATGCGTGACGGCCCGGTCAGCTTTCGAGTCCTGCCTTGCGTTGGCCCCACCAGAGGGTCGAGTTGACGCCGAGCGACAGGAACGGCTCGGGCGGGGTACGGTTCGGCCCCGACGTTGCCAGCAGGAAATCGACCAGGTCGCTGCGCTTGCCGGCCAGCCAGTCGGCGAGCAGCGTGCCCGTCACGGTGCCGCGCGTGATGCCGAGGCCGTTGCAGCACAGTGCGCCGTAGACGTTCGGCGCAAGTTGCCCGAAGAATCCCTTGTGGTTCTGCGACAGCGCCAGCGAACCGCTCCACGTGTACTCGAACCCGACGTCCGGCAGCATCGGGAAGCGGCGTTCGAACGACAACCGGTGCCGCTCGGCGAAACGCGGCAGGTACTTCTCGCGCGGACGGCCGTCGGGGTTGAAGCTGAAGCTGTTGCGCACCAGGATGCGGTTGTCGTGCGTGCGGCGCAGCGTGCTGCCGAACGGGTCGGCCGGGATCACGCCCCAGGACGGTTTGCCGCCCAATTGCGCCTGTTCGGCGCCGGTCAGCGGCCGCGTCAGGCTCGCATACAGAAAGACCGGCAGCATCGTGTGCTGCAGGAAGCCGAAGCGCATGCCGAACGCGTTGTTCGCGAGCACCAGCTTGTCGACCGTGATCCGGCCGTTGCGGTGGGCGAGCACGATTTTGTCGCCATACTCGACGTCGGTGATCGGCGTGTGCTCGTACAGCGTCACGTTCGGCGGCAGGCAGTCCGCCAGCCCTTTCACGAGCGCCGACGGCTGGATCAGCACGGTGCCCGGCGTGAACAGCGCCTTCCGGTAGAACGACGTGCCGATATGCGCGGGCAGATCCTTGCCCTCGATCATCTCGTACGGCTGGCCGAGCTTGTCGAGACCGCGGCGGTAGGCGTCGAGCACGGCGATGCCGCGCGCTTCCACGGCCGCCTGGTATTTCCCGGACGCGCTCATCGCGCAATCGATGCCGTGTTCGGCGACGAGCCGGCGCAGGATCGTCTGGCCGAGCACGTTCAGCTTCAGCGTGGTCCTGGCAGTGGGGATGTCGCCGATGTAGTCGTCGGCGCCGATATCGTGCGGCAGGTCGATCGCGAAACCGGCGTTGCGCCCCGACGTGCCGAAGCCGACTTCCTGCGCATCGACCAGGATGATCTCGTCATCCGGGAAATTCAGCGCGAGCTGCCGGGCGGCGGCCAGGCCGGTGAAGCCCGCGCCCACGACGGCCCAGCGCGCGCTGGATTCCCCGCCGTGCGACGGCCTGGGCTGACGCTGCCGGCTGGTGTGGTACCAGCCGCACATCTTGTCGTCGGCTGGAAGCGAAGTGACCTTGTGCATTCCTAAATCCAATATCGGTAAAGAGTCCTGATCGATTGCGTGGGAAGATGGCGCACGTGATAGCGTGCGCCGTCTGGTGCGGCCGTTAAAACTGGATGGGTACGTCCAGGCCTTCCGGGATCACGTACTCGGCCATGCGGCGGCGCGACAGCTCCATATGGCTGCGGACCAGCTCGCCGGCGCGCTGCGCGTCGCGCTGCGCAATCGCTTCGATGATCTCGTCGTGCTGCGTGACTGCCGTTTCCAGGTCGTGCTGCATGTCGCTCGTTGCCGGCGAGCGATAGAAAATCTTGCCGAGGCGGGCGTGATCGATCAGCACGCGGCGCAGGCTCGGCATCAGGTAGGTGTTGCGCGCGATCCTGCCGATCTCGAAGTGGAACGCATCGTTCTGCAGCACGCGTGCCTGCAGGTCGTTCTCCTCGATCGCGGTGCGAAACTGCGCCTGGATCGCCTTCAGCCGTTCCACTTCTTCCGCCGTCGCGTGGCTTGCTGCCAACTGGGTCGTCGCGACGTAGATCAGCGGCGCGGCCAGGAAAAAGCTGCGCAGCGACTGATAACCCATCGGCGACACGCGGGCCGGCCGGTTCGGCTCGAGCTCAAGATAGCCTTCCGCCGCCATCTGGCGCATCAGTTCGCGCACCGGCGGGCGGGAGAGTCCGAATTCCTCGCTGAGCGCGAGCTCGTCGACCACGGCGCCGGGCGCGAGCTCCATGCTCACGATGCGGCGCCGCAGTGTCTCCGCCATTACGTTCTTGCGATCCGCCGAGCCGCCGGATTCGGCATCCGGTGAGGCGGTCTGAAGCTTCTGTCTGGACATGATTTCATTGTCTACAAACTGTAGACACAGTTTAGGTTGAGAATAGACCAAGCAAAAATAAGGGTTTACACCTTAACTCGTCGCGCGGGCGAGGCTGGCGCGGGCGCGGGTTGGCGTGCCCGGACATGCGTAGCTTAAAGGGACGAAGCCGGGGAGGCCGAGCGGCGGGCGTTGGCGGGGTGTCGGCGCCGCGTGTGCGGCCGGTTCAGACGAACCGGCGAAAGGGGCAGCCGGTCATGCGTCGTCGATGTGCCACGTCGCGCCGATTGCGGACAACGCGCGGCCGATCGAGTCGAGCATCGCGTCTCGCGACCGCCCGAGTGTCGTGGCCAGGAAGAAGCCGTCGTCGTCGGTCCACAGGTTGACCAGCGGCCAGCCGTCGGCGTCGCCACGGACTTCGAGCTGTCGTCGGTCGGGATCGATGTCGACGTCGTCATGCGCTTGCCGCAACGCATTCGCGATGGCATCGAATGCGCCGGCCGACGGGATCGTGTGGATGCGGTATTCGAAACTCATCTGCATGGGCCGGTGGGCGAGGCTGGCAGTCTAACGCGTGTCAAGCCGCAACGGCCCGCAACGGCACTGCATCGGGCGCCCGTCGCAACGGGCGCCCGCCCGGTCACCGTTCGTTGCGCTTCTTGCTCAGTTCGATCGTCTCGAACAGCTCGTAGTCGGCGGTCGGGTGCTGGTCGGCGCCCGGCGCGTGGTAGTAGCGCATCGTGATCGTCGTGTGTCCGCCCGGCTTGCCCGGGTCGTGATCGAACACGGCGATCCCGTAGCCGGTGCCCGTATCACGGCGCGCGGACCAGATCGCATCCTCGAGCGCATCGGCCGGCTCGCGCACGAACGTGTTCGGCGCCGTGCCCGGCACCGGCCGGTTCGGCTTCGTGAACACCTTCGCCCGCGCAAAGCCGGTCGCCGGGTTCTCGCCGTACACGTCGAGCGGCGCGCTGGTGCCGCCGCCGCCGAGGATCAGGTGGATCGTGCCGTGGCTCGTGTCGAACTTCGTGCGGTCCGGGTCGTTCGAGCCGACCGGACGCGGCTGCAGCGTCTCGACGACTTCGCCGGTCGTCGCGTCGACGCCCGCGTGGTGATTGCAGCCGCGCACCGGGTAGCTGCGCTCGTAGTCGTGATCGTGGCCGCACAGTACGAGGTCGACGCCGTAACGGTCGAACAGCGGCAGCCATGCTTCGCGAATGCCCTTGTCCGAACCGTTGCCCGTCTTCGACGAACTGAGCGCGTCCTGGTGCATCTGCACGACGATCCAGTCGATGTCGTCGTCATGCGCGGCATGGCGCAGCGTGTGTTCGAGCCAGCGCGTCTGCTCGCCGTTGCTGTAGCCGCGCACGTAGAACGACGTGCCGGGCTCGATCGGCGGGCGGCCCGTGCTCGCGGCCGGCACGAGCGGCGCGGGGCCGCCGACGAACGCGGCGGCGTCCTGGTACACCACATCGTCCGCATCGAGCGACACGAACAGTACCGAGCTCACGCGGAAGCTGTACCAGCGGCCCTGGAAGCGCGTGCCGTTTTCCGGCAGCGTATAGCGGGCGAGATACGAGTCGAGCCCCTGCGGGCCGTTGTTGAACTCGATCTCGTGATTGCCGGGGCACGGCATCCACGGGCGATTCGCGGCCGACGTCTGGTTGTTGTTGCCGAAATCGCGCCACACCTCGGGCTGGTGCGCGGGGTTCAGGTTCGCATAGCAGAGGTCGCCGTTCAGCAGGTGGAACAGCGGCTGGAACTGCTCGACGGCCTGCACCGCGAAGCGGCTCTGCGGCGACGACAGCACCCACGCGCCGTTCGGCGTCGCGAGATCGCCGTAGCTCGTGAAGCGGAACGGCGCGCGGCCGCGCGGCGCGGTCGAGAAATTCGCGGAGAACGGCTGCGCGGCGTTGCTGTCGTTGTCGGCCGTGATCTCGTAGCGGTAGCGCGTATTCGGTTTCAGCCCGTGCACGCGTGCGTGGTACGCGAACACCGTCTCGCCGTTCAGGCCGTCGGTGTACAGGCGCTGGACGCCGTGCACGGTGCGCGCCGGCTCGCCGTCGGCGACGATGCGCGCGCGCGGATTGACGGCCGACGCGAGCGAGGCCCACGAGATCACGACTTCCGACGTCGGGTCGTTGCCCCACGTCAGGTGGACCTGTTCGGGCGTGCCGTCCGGGTTCGACGCGGCGGCCCTGGCTGCCGCGAGGCCACCGGCGGCGGTGGCGAGGCCGGATACGCCGGCGAGTTTCAGGAAGCCGCGACGCGAGACGGACGCGGCCGGCTCGTTCGGCTGGATCGGGGAGTTGTCCTGGTTCGACATGGTCGGTGTTTTCGTTGGTGGAGACGCGAGATGTGGAACCGCCTGGCCGTGTGCAAGGCGTGGCCGGGGCGTGAGCCGGAAACGAGCGGGATCCCGGTGCCGAACATTGTCGAAGGGCAGTTTTGCCGGGTTGTGACAGCAGTGCAACCCCGCGCAAGCGTTGGCCCATACGCGAACTCGTGGGTCGCGGCATCCGGTCCGCGCCACACGCGTGCGATTCCGTCGAAATTTATTTGCAGACCTCGCGACGGATTCCGTTCGCCCGCGCCGTTTAACGCATGAACGGCCGCTTCCGGTCGATACCCGCTACCTCGGAGTCTTTCATGAAGCTTTCCACCTCATTGCGGTTTGCCGCGGCATGCGTGGCCGCGCTCGCTGCGTCCGCTGCGTTCGCGCAGGCCGTCATCGTCGCGCCGTACGCGCCGCCGGCGCCTCGCGTCGAAGTGATGCCGGCGCCGCGCGCGGGCTACGTGTGGGACCAGGGCCACTGGCACTGGCGGCAGGGCCGCTACGTGTGGATTCCGGGCCACTGGCAAGTGGTTCGCGTCGGCTATCACTGGGTGCCGGGCCACTGGGCCGCACGCGGCCCGGCCTGGCGCTGGGTTCCGGGTCACTGGGCCTGATGCGCGTGCCGCCGCACGGCACGCGGTGCCGGCGCGGCGGCGTTTTCCTGCAACGTCATGAGGCGCAGCCATGCCCTTTCGAACCGTGGTGATACTCGCGGCCGCCGCCATCGTGCTGGCCGGCTGTGTCGTGGTGCCGGCGCGTCCGGCCTATTACCGGCCCGCGCCGGTCGTCGTATATTGAGCACGCCGGCCGCCGCTGACGCGACCGCGCGGCCGGCACCCGATCGACACGATCGCCATGCAGCCTGAAACGGATGCCGATGAAACGGACCTTGCCGAGGCCGTGTGCGATGCGCGCGGCGATCCCGAACCGCCAGTGTGGCGGGGCCGGGTAATGGCGCGGCGCATGCAAGGAGAGCACGACGATGAGCTTCAGTCCGCCGGCGGGCGCATCAACGATCGCGCCGCGGCACAGACGCGCGATGCGCTGGAGCGCACGGCGTTGAGCGACGGCGATCCGGACGCGGCGCTGGTCGCACGGGTCGGCGCGCGCGACGCGTCGGCCGTGCGCATGCTCGTCGCGCGCAAGCTGCCGCGGCTGCTCGCACTCGCGACACGCATGCTCGGCGATCGCACGGAAGCCGAGGACGTCGCACAGGAGACGTTCTTGCGGATCTGGAAACAGGCGCCGGGCTGGCGCGAAGGCGAGGCACGGTTCGACACGTGGCTGCATCGCGTCGTGCTGAATCTGTGCTACGACCGCTTGCGCGGCCGCCGCGAGGAACCGGTCGACGTGTTGCCCGACGTACCCGATCCACAACCGGAGCCGGCCACCCGTGCGGAGATCCGCTCGCGCGACGCGCGCGTGCGGCAGGCGCTCGCGGCGTTGCCCGCGCGGCAGCGCGAAGCGCTCGTGCTCCAGTACTATCAGGAAATGTCGAACGTGGAGGCGGCCAACCTGATGGGCATTACCGTCGACGCGCTGGAAAGCCTGCTCGCGCGTGCGCGGCGAAACTTGCGCGCGCAACTGGCCGGCGACTCACCTAGCGAGGACATCCGATGACACCCGAACGATTTCGTACCATCGTCGCCGCGTACGGCTCGGATGCGCGGCGCTGGCCGACGGGCAGCGGGAAGCGCTCGTGCTCGAGTACTCTCAGGAAAGGTCGAACGGGGAGGCGGCAAACCTGCTGGGCATTACCGTCGACGCGCTGGAAGGCCTGCTCGCGCGTGCGCGGCGAAACTTGCGCGCGCAACTGGCCGGCGACTCACCTAGCGAGGACATCCGATGACACCCGAACGATTTCGTACCATCGTCGCCGCGTACGGCTCGGATGCGCGGCGC
>NZ_JAAGPE010000724.1:0-719 GCF_017104605.1 Burkholderia sp. Ac-20384
CCCGGCCGCGCTGGCCGCGCGCGTCGAGCGCAGCGAACGCGTGCTGCGCGCGCTGCGGCACGCGATGCTGCGCTCGCAGCGGCGCCTCGAATTCGGCCAGGTGCTGCTCGCGTCGATCGGCAGCACCGCGCCGTTCGTCGGGCTGCTGGGCACCGTGTGGGGCATCTACCACGCGCTCGGCAGCATCGCCGCGAGCGGGCAGGCGCAGATCGAGAACGTCGCGGGGCCGGTCGGCGAGGCGCTGATCATGACCGCGTTCGGGCTCGTCGTCGCGATTCCCGCGGTGCTGGCCTACAACATCCTCGGGCGGCTCGTGCGGCAGCTCGCCGAGGAGCTCGACGGCTTCGCGCGCGACCTGCACGTGTTCGTGTGCGCGCAGGAAGCCTGACGCACCCATTCCGGAGAAGCGGCCATGGCATTCGGCGGACTCGAGCACCACAAGACGTCCGCGCCGATGGCGGAGATCAACATGACTCCGCTGATCGACGTGATGCTGGTGCTGCTCGTCATCTTCATCATCACCGCGCCGCTGATGACGCACGCGATCCGGCTCGACCTGCCGAAGGTCGCGGCCAGCGTCGCGCGCGACACGCCGCAATCCGTCACCTTGTCGATCGACGACGCCGGCAAGCTGTACTGGGACGACTCACCGGTCGCGCTCGATGCGCTGCCCGCGCGCTTCCGGGCCGCCGCCGCGGGCGGCGCGCCGCCCGACCTGC
>NZ_JAAGPE010000725.1:0-767 GCF_017104605.1 Burkholderia sp. Ac-20384
GGCTCGGTACGCAGATCAACCGCGTCCACGTGCCCTGCATACACGAGCGCGAAAATCGCCGCACGGACCAGCGCCGGATCGCCGACAGAGAGCTCACGCTCGATCTCGAGCAAGGTATGCGGCATCGTCACGAAAGTTTCGACTGCGCGTAGGAGCGAAGACGCAACCAACCCGCGCGCCGCGACTAGGCAGGGCAGCATGTGCCGCCAGTTATCGATCCAGGCGCGCGCGACCGCGAGGTCGGTTGATGTCACCGACCGAACGGGAACGCCATCCAATTCATACCTGGGACGAGCAGCACGGAGCCGCATGTCCGCGAGCGAATCAGAAAGGATGGCCACCTCTTCGCGGTCGGCATAGCGGACCCAAAAATCGGCGAGGTAGCGCTGTCCGTTGAGCTGCACGTAACCCGGCCGCTCACAAAATGATTGGACAGCGGGATCCGTTTCGATGAGCAGCCACAGTTCGGGCGCGCCACGTTGAAACAGCGTCAGTCGGCGATCGAGTTTGAGGCTGAAGGCGTCCAGCCGGGGTGCGCCGCGCGGGCGCGGCGTCGCAACCGGCCGCATCGCGTGCCGGGAATCGTCCATAAGATCAAGGCCTTACGGTCGGGCTTCGAAGTCTATGATGCGAGTTGACAAATTTAATCCGGACATATGCGAATTGACGACTTTATTTTGGTAAGACCGTCAATAAAGTCGTCAATTCAGGGTCCGGATGCCTAGATCGGCGGGGATTCTGGAGTGACAGATTTATTTTGCTCTACG
>NZ_JAAGPE010000726.1:0-674 GCF_017104605.1 Burkholderia sp. Ac-20384
TGTCGCAGCAACCACTGCGGGCGAAGCAGCCGAAGCACCCCGCTTCGCCGCCCCGCTACGCGCCCGATGCGCGGCCGGCGCCTGCGCAACCGTTGCGCCCGCATCGAACCCGCCGCCCAGCGCGCCGATCAGTCCGACACGCAGCGTCCGCTGCCGGCCGAGCAACGCGATCATCTGCGCGCGTTCGTCGATCAGCGTGAGATCCGCGACGTCCACATCCTTCTGCATCAGCACGCCGCGCCGGTGGCGGTCGGTCGCGATCTCCACGATCTTCTGCGCGGCCGCGACCGCGTCCTGCTGCTGCGTGATGAGCGTCTGCGACGTCTGCAGCGACGTGACGAACTGCGCGACCTGCCCGAGCGCGTCGTCGACGGTCTTGTTGTACATCCCGATCGCGACGTCGGCCTGCGCGACATCCGCACCGAGCTTCGCCTTCAACCGGCCGCGATCGAAGATCGGCAGCGAGATCGCCGGGCCGACGGAGCCGGCGAGCGCGTCGCGCGAGAACAGCGACGCGGGCGTCAGCGCGAACACGCCGCCGAGTGCGACGAGGTTCACGTCCGGATAGAACTGTGCGCGCGTCGAATCGGCATTCGCGAACGCGGCCTCGACGCGCAAACGCGCGGCGACGATGTCCGGCCGGCGGCCCAGGAGATCGGCCGGCAGCCGCGCGG
>NZ_JAAGPE010000727.1:0-541 GCF_017104605.1 Burkholderia sp. Ac-20384
CCACGCGCCGCTCGCAGGCGTTCGCGTGAGGATCGACGGCGCGGCCGATTTCGACGCCGCGCGCACTGCAATCGCGCGGCACGCGCTCGTGCTGATCGACTACGCGCTCGCGACCACGATGCCGCTCGAGCGCCTGCTCGCGGGTGCCGGCGATGCCGCGTGCCGCATCGTCGTGTCGCTGGCCGATCCGCACGGCGCAGCCTACCTCGCGCGCAAGCATGCGCAGTCGCCGGTCGACATCGCGTTCGCACCGCGCGATGCGGCCGCGTTGCGCAGCGTGCTCACCGCGTGCGGCGAGCTGCGCGCACGCGAGCCGCTGAAGCTGAAAACATTCGAGGTGCAGCGCGTCGAGCCGCTCGGCGTCGGGCTGCATGCGGTGATCGACGGCTGTTCGCAGCTGGACGGCGAAGAGTGCGTGCTGGCCGGCGCGAGCGCGACCAGCATGCTGCTCGTCGTCGCGGCCGGCGCCGCGCATCCGCCGGGCCGGCCGCTCACGTTCGGCATCGATGCGGGCTCGGCCGAATCGTTCGTGTTCTGCGGC
>NZ_JAAGPE010000728.1:0-749 GCF_017104605.1 Burkholderia sp. Ac-20384
CACGGCGGCCACCTGACGCACGGCTCGCCCGTGAACATGTCGGGCAAGTGGTTCAACGTGGTGAGCTACGGCCTGAACGAAAACGAAGACATCGACTACGAAGCGGCCGAGAAGCTCGCGCAGGAACATAAGCCGAAGCTGATCGTCGCAGGCGCGTCGGCGTTCTCGCTGAAGATCGATTTCGAACGTCTGGCGAAGATCGCGAAGTCGGTCGGCGCGTACCTGATGGTCGACATGGCCCACTACGCAGGCCTGATCGCAGCGGGCGTGTACCCGAACCCGGTGCCGCACGCAGACTTCGTGACGACGACGACGCACAAGAGCCTGCGCGGCCCGCGCGGCGGCGTGATCCTGATGAAGGCCGAGTACGAGAAGCCGATCAACTCGGCGATCTTCCCGGGGATCCAGGGCGGCCCGCTGATGCACGTGATCGCGGGCAAGGCCGTGGCGTTCAAGGAAGCGCTGTCGCCGGAATTCAAGGCGTACCAGGAGAAGGTGGTCGAGAACGCCCGCGTGCTGGCTGAAACGCTGGTGAAGCGCGGCCTGCGGATCGTGTCGGGTCGTACGGAAAGCCACGTGATGCTGGTTGACCTGCGTGCGAAGCACATCACGGGCAAGGCAGCGGAAGCAGCGCTGGGCGCGGCGCACATCACGGTGAACAAGAACGCGATCCCGAACGATCCGGAAAAGCCGTTCGTGACGAGCGGCGTGCGCCTGGGTTCGCCGGCAATGACGACGCGCGGCTTCGG
>NZ_JAAGPE010000729.1:0-640 GCF_017104605.1 Burkholderia sp. Ac-20384
TCGCGAAGTCCTGGCGCTTCTTGGCCGAGGCGACGAACGACGTCACCAGCCAGCTGCGCGTGGCGGCGGCCTTGCGGGCATCGTGACCGAACTCGAAGTACTGGTCGGCCAGCTCGGCGAGCGCCAGTCCTTCCAAATAGCCGCGGAAGAAGGTGAGGTGCTGCAGGCCGATCCGGCGCTCGGCGGCCGCGTCGCGGCGTGCTTGGCGTGAGCGCGCCTTGCGGCGGGCCGCCGGTGTCGTCGCAAGGCGTGGCGCGGCCGGTAGCTCGCGAAATTCGACGTCGAGCACGTCAGGTTCGTCAATCGGCATGGGCGTGGTCAGGGACTACGGAAACCGTGTTGTTTGATACAGTGCCGCGCGATGGCCGGATGCGTCGACGCGGCGCGAGCGAGGGGAGGGTGGCGCGATGACGCCGCCCCGATCGCCGATGATCGGCCGGCGGGCCTTGCTGGGCAAGGCTACGCCGCAGCTTCGCCCGGAAACAGGGCATTTCAGCCGATAAAGTGAAGGGTAACATAGTAAATGATATGAACGCCTCCCACCCGTGATCGGTGGGAGCCGGCAGGAAGGCGGAGCCTCACGGACCGACGGCATCAGAGTGCCCAGATGGAAGACCATAGAGGTTTTCCTGGCAAACCG
>NZ_JAAGPE010000730.1:0-372 GCF_017104605.1 Burkholderia sp. Ac-20384
TGCCGCGTCGTGCGCGCGCTCGCGCCGCTCGTCGCGGCCGTGCTGGTCGTGACGGCCGGCTTCGCGCTCGCCGGCGTGCAACTGACGATCCTGCATCTCGTCGGGATGCTGCTGATCGTCGCGGTCGGCTCGAACTACGCGCTGTTCTTCTGCAAGCGCGACGACGCGCAGCCCGTCACGCCGTACACGCTGGTATCGCTGCTGATCGCGAACCTCGCGACGGTCGCCGGCTTCGGGTTGCTGGCGCTGTCACACGTGCCGCTGCTCGAAACCTTCGGGCTGACCGTCGGCCCGGGCGCGATGCTTGCGCTTGCGTTCGCGGCGATTCTCGCGCCGCGCGCGGGTGCGTCTGAGTCCGAGGCCGTCAACCAT
>NZ_JAAGPE010000731.1:0-737 GCF_017104605.1 Burkholderia sp. Ac-20384
CGCAGTTTTACAAGGATCTAGCGGTGCCGTTCCACAATTTCAACCGTGAAGGCGCGGTGGCGTCGCAAGGAACGATCGATTCGTTTTGGGCGCAGGGGATGATGGGCTCGATCAAGGGCCAGTTCGATTGCATCCGCGAGTTCTCGGAAGTGGATTACACGGAGGATCTTCGAAAGATCGATGTACCGGTGCTGGTGCTGCACGGCGATGACGACCAGATCGTTCCGATCGACGCGTCGGCGCTCCGAACGGCCGCGATCGCGCCGAATGTGGAGCTGAAGGTGTACCCGGGCGGGTCGCATGGGATTGCGATCACGCACGCAGACCAGGTCAACGCGGATCTGCTCGCGTTCTTCGAGAACGCCGGGGTGAAGTAAGTCAGTCGGGATTTTGCGTAGGCGCCGGCGGGGCCTGTCAGTAATTTCGTGTTCAAGGCATATGATGCTGCGAAGGAGAATGTATGCCTCGCAAACCGAAAGCCAAGCCGGTAGACCTGCCGGCCATTCCCGCCGAGTTGCTTGAGCAATTCGGCAACGGCCCGATGACCGGAGACGCGATCAATGCCGCGACGCTGGCCCTCAAGAAAGCGCTGATCGGGCGGGCGCTGGGCGGCGAGATGAGTCGCCATCTCGGCTACCCGCCAGGCGCTGCCAAGCCGAGCGCCGTGACCAACCAGCGCAATGGCACGGGCGCCAAGACAGTCCTGACCGAGGACGGCCCGATCCGTATCGAGGTGC
>NZ_JAAGPE010000732.1:0-529 GCF_017104605.1 Burkholderia sp. Ac-20384
CGGCATCGAGCCGGCCGGCCGAGACGGCCCACGCGCCGCCGACCAGCATCGCGACGAACACGCCCTGCACCGCACCGGCAAAGCCGAGCTCGATCGGCAGCGAGCGCCGCATCAGCGCACGCGTGCGGCGATGTTGCTCGTCGAACGCGTGCTGCAGCGCGGCGCGCGCATCGCCTGCCTGACCCGCGAAGCGCAACAGCCCCTGATGCGCGGCGAAGGTCTGAAGCTGCACGGCCATCTCGCGATCGCCGGCCGCGCGCGATTGCTCGAACGCGAGCGTGCGCGTGCCGCCGCGTTCGAGCAGCGCGAACAGCAGCACGGCGGCTGCCGCGAGGCACAGCGCGATACGCCAGTCGATCCACGCGAGCCCGGCGACGACCGCGAGCGGCGTCACGACCGCGCCGATCAGCGGCCCGAGCAAGTGCGCCGGAATCCCCATCGCCCGCATGACCGGCCCGCGCAGCAGCCCGGCCGGATGACTGTCGCGCACCGCCTGCCACGACGCGATGCGCGGCAGGTGCCGCACGAG
>NZ_JAAGPE010000733.1:0-726 GCF_017104605.1 Burkholderia sp. Ac-20384
GCCTCGGCGGCCGTCGCGCGCGACGCGTCGTTCGCGCTGCGCTTCGGCTGGCTCGCGGTGATGGGTGCCGTGTTCTTCTCGACCTACGGTTTCGCGAACTGGCTCGCCGCGCGTCGCGCGGCGGTGCCGACCTTCGCGTTCGGCTGGGAGCACGCGATCCCGTTCGTGCCGTGGACGATCGTGCCGTACTGGTCGATCGACCTGCTGTATGCGCTGTCGTTCTTCTTCTGGACGCGCCGCGCCGACCTGCTCGATCACGTGAAGCGGCTGTTGACCGTGCAGCTGATCTCGGTCGCGTGCTTCATCGCGTGGCCGCTGCGCTTCGGGTTCGAGCGGCCCGACGCGGGTGGCGTGGCCGGTGCGCTGTTCACGCTGCTGATGGGCTTCGACAAGCCGTTCAACCAGGCGCCGTCGCTGCACATCGGGCTGCTCGTCGTGCTGTGGGCCGTCTATGCGAAGCACCTGCGCGGCACGCTCGCGCGTGTCGTGCTGCACCTGTGGTTCGCGGCGATCGGCGTGTCGGTGCTGACCACCTACCAGCATCACGCGATCGACGTGCCGACCGGCGCGGCCGTCGGCTGTCTCGCGCTGTTCCTGTTTCCGCTGCGCGATGCCGCGGGCCGGCTGCCGGGCGCCGATGCGTCGCCGAGCGCGGCTGGTCGTGCAGATCGGAAGTGCGTCGTGTCGGGAAAGGGTGTAAGATACTGGGTAGATCTCCGTGGTCGC